>JABMRB010001185.1 GCA_013202865.1 Candidatus Nealsoniibacteriota bacterium
CCGCCTGCCGCCTTGGGGGAAAGGGGGCGTTACGCCTGCTCCGCGGGCGAACCACCCCTTCACGCGTAACGCGGCCAAGAAGGTCCTGGCTTGACGACGCGGTGAATAATCCGGGCTATCGCGCCACTGGGTCGTCAAGACGGTGAAGTTCTGCTCGGCGTTGCCGATGACGACCAGCCCGCCGTCCAGTGCTTTGTGGGCAACAGCGAGGTGCTCGTGGCCCCGGCGTGGCGGCTGCCTCGCGAAATCGCGGGTATCCGTGGCTCGCGAGAATGGATCTGCGAACAGTTGCGGCACGATTACGGTGCGGCCGTGGCAGAGATCTGGGAACTTGGCGGGCGATACCACCCTTCACCCGGCGTAACCCCCGAAGTGGTCTATCCATTGGCGGTTCGCGTAGAGCGGATCGAGCCCGACGCTCCGCTAGCTCTGTACTGGGTGCCGCTACGTGAAATCGTCGAGCGGCGAGGTGAGTTGCACGACGGCCACCTGCTGACCGTAGCACTGCGAGCGGCCCATGCACTGGGGCTGCTGTCGAAGTGAAACGGGCAAATGCCCGTTTTCAAGCGGCACGGGAAGCGATTGTCCAAGAGGCCTTGGCACGCGTGATTGCTCCGCAACGCGCGACTTTTTGCTTGGCTCCCCCGGAAGGACGTTCGTAAGTCCTGTGTTGACAACGGGTTACAGGACTTCTTCCCTGCCATTGCTGCGACATCTCTAGATTCCGAAAAATCGGCGAACCTGACCGCTTGACTTAGTGTCCTACTTACACTATACTTAGTGTAGCAACTACACCCTAAGTCGCTTGCACGGTGCCCTCGGGAATCAGGCGCCCGCAAGAATGGCCAGTCTTACCGAGCAACACGAGTCGTGCCCATGAACGCCAGACTGCCCAATACGCAAGTTGCTTTCGGAACCGTTGTCGGACGCGACCACCTCAAGTGCGGCAAAGTGCTCGTTGGTCGCAACAACCAGGACGCAGTGGTGGTGCGGCAATCGGATCGAGCCTTGGTAGGGGTGGTGTGCGACGGGTGCGGCGGTGAAGAACATAGCGAGTTCGGCGCCCGGCTCGGCGCGAATCTTGTTTCCCAGAGCGTGCTTCGCAATGCCGGGATCGCAGACCCCATTGAGGATGTTCTGGACAGAGTCCATGGAGACGTTCTGGCGGAGTTGCGTATTCTGGTTCGACATTTTGGCGATGATCCAGCCGTGGTCATCCGCAACCATTTCCTGTTCACCATCGTGGGGGTCCTTGTCCGGCCGGGTACGCTCCATCTCTTTGCACTCGGTGACGGCACATGGGCGGTGGCAAACAACCTCGAGAACCGCACCCGCTCGGTCCATTCGCTGGGTCCGTTTCCCGACAACGCCCCGCCCTATCTGGGATATGCCATCGACGGCAGCCGATCCCCAAACGTCGACTCGTTTCGACTGATCCGCACGATTCACAACACGGGCGAGCCCCATGCGGTGCTGATCGGCAGCGACGGTGCCGCGGATCTGGCGGACGCTGCCGACCGGGTTATCCCCGGCACGCGTGAACTCGTCGGCCCGATTTCCGACTTCTGGCAGGACGATCGGTACTTCCGAAATCCACAGATGATCAACCGCAAATTGCGACGCCTCAACACCGACACCCAACGCGTTGTCCACGGCAAGATTCATCCGTTTCACGGTTTGTTGCACGACGACACCACGCTGCTGGTCGTGCGAAGGAACTCGATAGGCGAGTAATCCCATGCGCGTGATGATCGACAATAAACGGAGAACGCTGCGAACGCTTCTCGGCCAGGGAGGCGAGGCTCGCGTTTACAAGATGACGATCGGCCGCCGGCCTTGCGTGGTCAAAGTCTATCGCGGTCCCGATGACGAGGACTACGACGGGAACACGTCACAGGACGCCCGGAACCGCCAGGGAGCTGCCGATCGGCTGGCGGCGTGCGAGGCGAAACTCAGCGCGTTTCCGTCGGACTTACCGTCGCAGGTCGTTGCTCCGGAAAAACTCGTTCGCGACACGCGGGGCCGTACGATCGGGTACACGATGCGACTGGTTCCGCAGCCGAACGTGATGCTCCGCCGCTGGTCCGAACGTGCGTATCGGCAAACGGGCGTCGAGACAAACGACGTCATCAACGTGTTTCGCAAGATCCACGGGACCGTCGCAGAGGTCCATGCCCGGAACGTCGTCATCGGTGATTTCAACGATTTGAACGTATTGGTCAACGGCGACGCGGCGTGGTTCATCGACGCCGATAGCTACCAGTACGACAACTACCTGAGTGTGACCTACACCCAGCGATTCGTCGATCCGACGCTTTGCGATCCGGCAGCCGGTTCGCTGGTGCTGAGCAAACCACAGAACGAACTCTCGGACTGGTACGCGTACGCGGTGATGCTGTTTCAGTGCCTGATGTACGTGTCGCCGTTCGACGGTGTGTACAAGCCGAAGGGCTCCTCGCAGCGAGTTCCACACGACGCGCGGCCTTTGCACGGAATCACCGTACTGCACGGCGACGTGAAGACGCCGAAGTTTGCCACCGACCCGGCAATGCTGCCCGACGACCTGCTCGACCATTTCGAGAAGACGTTTGTGCAACGTCATCGTGCGCCTTTCCCCCAACCGTTGGTCGAAGGCCTTCGGTGGACGAAGTGCCGGCAGTGCGGGGCGGAACATGGGCGACGAACGTGTCCTAAGTGTGCGGCGCCGGGGATCGTTCGATCGGTTACACGGGTTCACGGACGCGTGCAGTCGGAGACAATCTTTACCACGTCCGGAGTGATCCTGTATGCAACGGTTCAACGAGGCCGGCTTCGCTGGATCTATCACGACCGCGGCTGCCTGTTTCGCGAGGGCGGCCAGCGGGTGGCGCGAATGCCGCTGGATCCGCACGTGCGATACCGGATTTCCGGTAACGACACGTGCCGCGCAAAGGGTTCGTCGCTGACCGTCTTCCGCGGCGGCCGGCAGGTGGCGGCAGAACACGTCGATACCAGTGGCTCGACCCCTGCCTACGATGCGAACGCTTCGGGCCGCTACTGGATCGAGGGTGATCGGTTGGTGTCGACGCAATCGCTCGGCACGCGGTTCATTGGCAACGTCTTACCGGGCAACACGCGGTTCTGGGTGGGCGAGACGTTCGGCATGGGATTGTACCGCGCGGCGGAACTCTCGGAGTTCTTCGTGTTCGATGCGCAGCGCGGCATGCTCAAGGACGGGATCGCCGTGCCGCGGATTGCCGGGCACCTGCTCGATGCCACGTGCGTGTTTTCCCGGCACCGATGCTGGTTCATGGCCACCGCGAGCCTGGGCGGCCGGATCGTCCACCGCGTCACGTTACTCGACGCTACGGGCCATGTGATCGCCCACTGCGAGGAGCCCTCGCGGGGCGATCCGGAGTTCTGGCTCAACGGGATTGCAGGCAACGGCTGCGCCGGCACGCAGTTGTTCTGCCCAACCGACGGGGGCCTGATCCGCGTCGAACCGGACGATGGGACGCTTGCCCCAGCAAAGGTCTTCCCCGAAACCGAACCGTTCATGTCGGCCGACAGCCGGCTTTACCCGAGCGCCGACGGGCTCTATGTGGTCGACGCGCATGCAATCTCGCAACTGAAGATGTCGTAACCGAGAACACTTTTGTGAAACCCTATTGAGAAAGGAGAACCGACCATGGTTCGACAAGCCTTAGACACACCGATTCGCATCACACCGGATCGGTGCAACGAACTGTACGCCGTGGACTACGGCGAGTTGACTGCCGTTGCGGAGCAATTCCGCAAAGAAAACAAGATCCGGGCCGCCGGCGTCGACAAATTCCGCATCGCGACGGTCGTGATCGACGGGCAGATCGATTTCTGCCACTCGACCGGATCGCTCTACGTGATCGGGGCCGAGAAGGACAGCGCACGGACGTGCGAGTTCCTGCTTCGTAACGCCGACGTAATCACCGACGTGGTGCCGACGCTCGATACGCACACCGCGTACCAGATCTTCCACCCGGCATTCTTCGTCAACGGTGGCGGAGAGTGCCCACCGCCGATGACCTTCGTAACCACTGCCGACGTAAAGAACGGCCGGTGGCGTGTGAACCCGGCGGCCGCCTACGCCATCGCGGGCAGCTCAAGTACCTACATGGCGATCCAGCAGCACCTGCTGCATTACGTGAACGAACTGGAGCGGTCGGGTAAGTACACGCTTTGCGTCTGGCCGTACCACACGATGCTCGGCAGTGTGGGACACGCGCTGGTGCCGACAATCGCCGAAGCGTGCTTCGTCCACGCTATCGCACGCGGGTCGCAGACGCAGTTCGAGATCAAAGGGGGCAACCCGCTGACCGAAAACTACAGCCCGTTCTGCCCGGAGGTTCTCACGCGGCCCGGTGGAAAGCCGATCGCGCAACGCAATACGGCGATCCTGAGCAACCTGCTCGACCACGACGCCGTCTTCATCTGCGGGCAGGCCAAGAGTCACTGCGTCGCTTGGGCGATCGACGACCTGCTGACGTACATCCAGGCGCACGACAAAACCCTCGCCGAGAAAGTGTACTTATTGGAGGACTGTACCAGCCCGGTGGTGGTGCCGGGAGTGGTCGATTTCACCGACGAAGCCAATGCGGCGTTCGAGAGATTCCGCAACGCCGGGATGCATGTCGTTCAGTCGACCGCACCGCTGGGGGACTACCTGCCGTTGTAGTCGGCGCCGTGCCCGACGCCGCGATGCACATCGCAAAACCAATTCCCACAAAGGAGAATCGACATGAGTTCCGTAGCCGACGTTTCTTCCCTTTTTCAATCCGCCTTCGACGACAACGTGATCGGCGAAGACGCACTCAACTCGCTACAGGTTGTCGATCTGGGCAACAAGATCGCCGACGCGCTGGGAGTGCCTGCCGAAGACTTCGAGCAATCGGAGGTCGTCCTTGTCTCCGTAAAGACCGACGACAGCGGCAGCATCCGCTTTGCGGGCAATTCCGCGGCCGTGCGCGACGGACACAACTTGATCATCGAGAGCCTTGTCGCCAGCAAGCAGCAGGACAACATGCTCTTCCTTTCGCAACTGCTCAACGGCGATTTGATCTGCCCCTACGTGCCAATCGATCACGCCGAGCGTCTGACAAAGAAGAACTACAGTCCTGACCGCGGCACGCCGTTATACGATGAGACGGTAGCGTTCCTGGGCACCGTGCTCGCCAAGGCACAGGAATTCGCCGACCATGGCGTTCCTTGTCGCACGATCAGCCTCTTGATCACCGACGGGGCCGACATGCACTCGACCCGGCACAACGCCGGGAACGTGAAGAAGATTGTCGACGACATGCTGCGGCAGGAAAACCACCTTGTCGCGGCGATGGGCATCCGCGATGACGACGGGGTCGACTACGAACTGGTCTTCCGCGCGATGGGTATTCTGCCGCAGTGGATCCTCACGCCGCAGAGCAACCCGACCGAGATTCGCAAGGCGTGCCGGACGTTCTCGCAGAGCGCCGTTCGCGCCAGTCAAAGCGCGGCCGGTTTCTCTCAACAGGCGATCGGCGGATTCGGCGGTTAGCCTTTCCCGTTTGGCGAGCACAAGTCGTTGGCGGCAACTGCTCTATGGAGAGAGTTCTGCACGGGAATATCTGCACGGGAAGTCCTGCACGGGGAGAAGGGTGATGCTTTGATCAACGGGAACAACAAGATGCGCATGGCGTCAACAACGCGATCAAATTTCGGAAACCGGAATCGCCCATACCGTCTCGGTGATCGGCGTGGGCGATTCGGCCAGCGTCCGGGCCTGTGGATCGTCGAGCGTCACATACCGACGATCCGCCTCGGCAGCGTGCTGCAGCAAGGTCGTCTTCCCCACTTGGCGGAGTCCGGAAACCAGGATTACCGGAAACTGCCGGCTGGCCGCCGAGAAGAGCACGATCTTCACCGCAAACATCACGGCTGGCCTGATGGTCGAGCAGTTTGCCAAGTGGTTGCGTGGTCTGCCGGTGGATGCTGATGTTCAACTCAATCTACTCTCCTCTGCGTTGACCGTTGAGTTCTCTTAATTGCAGCTTGTCCCCTCGTCTCTCTTCTTACATTCGCGGCCGCCTTTCTGGCCGCCTTTCTGGCCGCGGTTCTTTCCGGGCGTAGCGATAGCTCTGGGCGCTGGAATGCACAGCAAGCCGACTTGGAAGGCCACTACGCTGACCACCGGATTGCCTTGAGGAGAGATGGCTCGAGAAGACAATAAGTCGCCGCGAATCGTCTGCTTAGCGCCAGTTCCTGGAAGATTCTTGGGCCAAGATCGCTTCCAATCCTCACAGACGATGCTAGACTCGTACTGGTGCTGTTCGAGTTCGTAATTCGGCATGCGCCGCGGTCTGAATGCCTGTCGCGACGCCATCTGCCAATGTACCCGAGAATCGAGGAGTTCTCCCATGTCGAAACTGGTTGAGCTAGTCATTGCCAGTTCACTTCTAACAATCGTGACCGGTTGCTCGCGCGAGCCGGACGTCCCGAATCCGCCTAAGACCCAGACGTTTGCGACCGACGCGTCGCTGCCGTCGTCCGACGCCTCGTTTTGGCCCTGCTTCCACGGCCCGAAAGGCGACAACATTTCGACCGACACTGGGTTGTTGAAGAAATGGCCCGACGATGGACCGACACTCGTCTGGGCCACTGAAGGTATCGGCGACGGCTTCTCGGGCGTCGTGCTGGCCCATGGCATGATCTACACCGACGGCAATATCGGCGATCAGACGACCATTACGGCCATGGACCTTGGCGGCAACGTCCTGTGGCAAGAGCCGAACGGCCCGGCTTGGACGCAGAGTCATCCCGGCAGCCGGGGAACGCCAACCATCGACGGCGACCGCCTCTACCACGAAAGCCCGACCGGCAACCTGATCTGCCTGGACGCCAAGAAGGGCGATAAGATCTGGAGTCTCAACATCCTCGACGAGTTCGATGCAAAGAACATCGGGTGGGGATTGGCCGAATCGGTCCTGGTCGACGGCGACCGCGTGATCTGCTGCCCCGGCGGAAAGAAGGCCGCCGTGGTGGCGCTGGACAAGACCTCGGGCAAGCCGATCTGGACCACGCCCGGCACAGGCAACGCCGCCGCCCACGCCACCGCCGCGCTGGCCGAATGCGAGGGACTGCGGGTGATCCTGGCCATGACGGCCAAGTCCTTGATCGGCGTCCGTGCCGACACGGGCGAGTTGCTGTTCCAGCATGAGCACATCACGAAGCACGACGTCAACGCCACCACGCCCGTCTATCACGACGGCCATATCTTCATCACCTCCGGATACGGCACCGGCTCCGAAATGCTCAAGCTCACAGTGCAAGGCGACAAGGCCTCGGTCGAACGGGTTTGGAAGTGCAAAGAGTTAGATAACCATCACGGCGGTGTCGTCTTGCTCGACGGATACATCTACGGCTGCAGCGCCCGTGGCCGTTGGATGTGCCTGGACTGGAAGTCGGGCGAAATCAAGTACTCCGATAAGGGTGTCGGCAAAGGCTCGCTCACCGTCGCCGACGGAATGCTCTACACGCTTAGCGAAAGAAACAAAATGGGGCTCGTTCGGGCTACGCCTGACGCACACGTAGTCGTCAGCCGGTTCGACGTCCCCTCGGGCGGCTCGGCCGAGTCTTGGGCGCATCCGGTCGTCTGCGGCGGGCGAATGTACCTCCGGCACAGCGACAAGCTGTACGCGTACGACGTGAAGGCGGAAGACAAAGAGATCGTCACGAAATAACTTGTGTTAGGGTTCCCCGCCGTTTGCAGAGGTCTTTCGATCAATACATGGGCTGGAGGTGAGGTGGATGGGGATCACCCGTCTGCTGAAATGTGTGGGGCTGGGGCCATGGCGTCTTTCGTAAAAGCGCAAAACGCATGCGAATTCTTTGAAATCGACATTCCGATGCCGGGAGGTGGTAGCATGACGCTCCACAACGACACTCCCTTGAGGGTCACGACAGTTCTCGATCAGCTCCCACCACCGGTTGGCACGGACTTCGGAACCGAGGGTTGCAGGTTCGAATCCTGCCGG
>JABMRB010001186.1 GCA_013202865.1 Candidatus Nealsoniibacteriota bacterium
GGCTTCCGCCGCGGAATCCTCAAGGGCCCGGTGGCCGGCTACCCGGTCGTCGGACTGCACATCAACCTCGACGACGGTTCGTATCACGAGGTCGACAGTTCGGAGATGGCCTTCAAGACGTGTGCCCGCACGGCGATGCGCGAGACGTTCCCCCGCACGCGGCCGGTGCTATTGGAGCCGGTGATGAAGATCGAGATCGAGTGTCCGACGCAGTTCCAAGGATCGGTAGTGGGCAATCTGGCGTCGCGTCGCGCGTTGGTCCACGCCACCGAGATTCTCGGCCCGATCACCCGAATCGAAGGCGAAGTGCCGCTCTCAGAGACCTTCGGCTACAGCACCGCGCTACGCAGTCTGACGCAAGGTCAAGGCACGTTCACGATGGAGTTCGCCCGTTACAAGCGTCTGCCCAGCAGTCTGGCCGAAGAAGTAATCGCCGACCGCAAAGAAGCGGCGTTGGCCGGGGCGGTGTGATTCTCTCGCGGTACGTCTGATATATCGATAATGTTCCTCGATATTTCGACCGATCGGAAACAACTGTCAATCGGCCGACTGCTGTGTTTTGCCGGAACGTGTTGTGCGACAAGCGTTTGCATCACGTCGGTCGATTTCCGGATCGGTCCGAAATCGAATTATTCCCCGCCTCTAGCCGGTCGTCCGTCGCGGGGGGTTTGATCGGCGACGGCGTAAAGCGTTGCCACGCCTACAGTTAGCCCCACGCCAGGTCCCTTGACAGGCGTACAGGATGCGACTGCAATCGCTAGTTGTTGATCGTCGATAACTCGTTGTGTTATCAGGGTTTGCGACATTGTTGCTCAGTTTTCTTGGATTTCGGGGAATCAAAAGGCAATAATTCAATTCGGAGTCTTGTAGGATGGGTTTGCAACTCGTCGGGAATTTGCAGGACGTGTCCAGGCAAGTGGAGACGGGTTGGAAACGCATCCCACAGGGACAGCCGCGCAGTACGGTTCGCGCTGGCCGGGAGCGGTTTAGTATACAAGAGTATCAACTCAGAGAAGCCGATACCAGCCGAGTTCTTGGGCCACGGGGGAGGCGAACGGCCCTTTCCAAGGGCTGCCAACAGTCTCCAGGGTCGTTCACGGCCCTTGTCCGCCGAAGGCGGTGTTAGGCCCGGGCGTTCACGCCGGGTTGACCGGTTGCCGCATCTTCCTCCGCCACCCTGGCGGCGGAGAAGCCGACCCCATTCCCACTCCCCCGGTTGCGCGACAGCACAATCGCGGCCGCACGCATCTTCACTCTGATCGGAACGGTTCGTCAGGAGTCAGGTTCAAACAGGACTCCCGCGAGCCGGTATGCCTGACGTATCTTGTCTGTGTCCACGCAGATCGGATCTTCTACGATTGTCGGATTGACTGGACACAGAATCCATCTTTCTTTTCCTGGGTAGCAACGCTTGATGAGATTGTCAATATCTTCGGCGTTGACGCACGCCAAGTCACCGGCAAACAATTCAGCCCGTGCGTCTTCTTGATGTATCAGAACAACCTGGCCGTCACGTGCGAGCGGTTCCATGCTGGTTTTTCTGACCCGGACACCTTTCAGTTTTGAGATAATGGCCGTTGTGTCCACGCTGGCCGGCGACCATTCTTCATCACTGCCGCCACTCACGTTGGCACCCGGTCCATCGAAGAGCACGCCGACGATGCGACGCACTTTGTACAATCCGGGCTCGATTTGGACCGGCGGAAAGCATGACGTTTGATTGATCCCCTCCAAGTAGGGTCCCTTTTCGGAGTTCCAGAAGCGTCGCGCGTATCGCTTTCCTTCCTCGGTTTCGACGAGAACCAGATCTTCGTCACTTGGAGGATTCCCGTCCGCATCGAGAAGAACGTACTGACCTCGCAGCGCGATCGGTTCCAGGATGTCCTCTTTGATCAGGGCAAGTTGGCAGCCGTCCAGTCGAATCTCCGTGCTCTCTGTCGCATCAATACCGGTGCCACCGCTGGCAGCAGCGGCGGCGGCGACAACATTGAGCGAGGTATCGCGAAGAACACTCTTGAGCGACAGGGGTTGCGAAGTTGGCCGTACAGGGAGCGCTCGGGCAAGTTGTCGATGACGATACAGTGTCTTGAATCTCACGATTTCTGTGTTCGCCGCATTGCGGCATTCTGTCAGCACCTTCAGTCCATCTTCGACCTCAGTCAGTGACGGCGGAGAAGCGCTGCCGTGTGCAGGGCTGTTTCTGACGCGCTCGAACTTGGGGTTCGTGAACGCACGCACGATGGCGTCTCGGTTGTTCGTCGCAATCCGAGGATCCGTGATATTCTTGTAGTTCGCTACTGTGGCTGGAAAGTTATTGAAGACGACAAACGGTTCCGGGCAGTAGCCGCTGATCGTGCCAAGCGTCCTCTCGGCCCATTTCCTCAGGTTGATTGCCATTTCCAACCAGTTCGTACCTCCTTCCTCCACGGCCGATTCCACGCGGTTCAGCAGATCCGCTGGTTCGAAGGACACGGCGTCGGCCGCCGTGCGGCGCGGAGGCAATTGAAGTCGCTCCGCACCGGAGAACACTGGTTCTGCGCGGTTGTAGAACTCATAGTAGTGCGTTGCAAGAATGACCTGTCTCTGCTCCATGCAGGGATCGACGAGTCCATCGACAAACCGGGCCATGTGGTCATCATCCAACGAAATCGCCGGGTCGTCGAGGATCAGCGAGGCAAGAGTGCCTTTCGACTGCTCAAGAAGAGCAAACACAAACGAAAGCGCCAAGGCACGAAGCCGTCCCGCGTTGCAGAACGGCCCTGCCGGAACGCGTCCATCTCCCGCACGCAAGTAGAGGCTGAGTTGATTCTTGACGTTCGGGTTGGCAGCATGCCCCGGTGTGAGTTTGTCGAATGGTAGGAGTTCGTCGTCATAGAGCGTCTTGAAATGCTCCTCCATTCTTGGCTCCACCCCGCCGACGATCTTCATCGTTTCCGCGCGGACCAGTTTCCCGAGCGCCTTGCACACCGCTGTTGCGTCTGCAAGGGCTCGATAGTGCGTGATCAGGCCATTGACAACCGCGCGATCCTTCTGCGCCTTCCACAGTCCCCGCGCGCTCTTGCGTATCGTTTCCAGGCTCTGCAATTGCTCGGTGGCGGTCTTTCCGCGTTCCAGGAGAAAAAGAAGAGAAACAGGCTCTGTGGATTTTCGTGCAGTCAGCGTGGACGTGAGCGAATCCGTGAGGCATTGCGAGTGCTGTCGCATCAAGCGGCACAGTTGGATGTACTCCTGAGCCAGGTGAAACTGCTCATCCAACGCGGAGAACTCCTTCCGAAGCAGTGGATCGGTCGTGTCTGGGGCTAGCGAATCTTCTGCAACTGACTCCGCTTCCAATTTGCATGCGGCTTGCTCGATGGCGGCGTCATACTTGTCTGCTATCGTACGCAAGAGGCCCATGAATCGAGATGCCTTCAAGTTTTGCCAGTCTTTGCGCAGCCGTTCAGCAATCGCCGTTTTGCCCTTGTTTCGCTGCTCTGCAGGTACGATCCCTTCGAGTCTGGCGAGTAGCGAGTCTCTTAGGTCGCCGATCTTCTTCTTCAGGTGCTCGTGCGTAATGTATGGCCGCAACTCCTCGATACGGTCTTTCATGTCAGGAACGGGTTCGAGGTCTTGAGTACAGACCGGGCATTCATTGCTCCCTTCAGGGAAATGCTGGATCGCCTCGAGCAGCAAGGCAATCTTCGGTTCTTTCCGTCGTCGAGCCTCCCAGTCCAGGCGTTCTCGTATCTGGCGGCGCGCATCTTCCTCGAATGCAGCCAGTGCCTTTGCGTTTGTTTCCGTGCCTTCCTCACTGGGCACCTCTTCCCAAACGCTCGTCGGGAATAAGGTCGAAAGGGGTCTCCCGAGATGATCCAACGCACTCTGCACGCGGCCGGACAACTCATCGACTTTCCTTCTGAACTCCTCAAATTCCGGCGTATCCTTCTCTGGGATTTCGAGGCCAATGTCACCCACCAGTTGTGCTTTCCACTCTTCGATCTTCTTTCCCAGTTCCTTGCCTAACCGCTCGATGTCCTCGAGGCTGCGTGCAGTTTGCATTGCAGACCGATAGGAAGGCCATGCCGTCAGGCCATCGGTAGCCGCCTCCTCAATCTCCGCGTCGCGTTCGGCAATCGCCTTGTCATGCCTCCGAAGTTCATCCTTTTCCTTCTTCGTGGCCAGCGTTCTTAGCGCCGTTCCTGCTCTTCCGGCTACGTCAGCGATATCTGCAAGGTCATCGAGTCCAATGATCTGCGAGAACAACCGTACCAAATCGGGGTTCTCACCAAAGTGCAGGTGCGGAATCTTCGCCGGCAGGAGAACGTGCAATTCGGCATCAAGTTCGTCGATTCCCGTTTCGCCCAAGTCAGAAACGGAGGCCCAAGACGTTCCGTCTGCAGATTGTGCAATTCCGTCCGCGCTGTCTCTGCGAATCCAGAGTTCCTGGTCGTCCCCGCTTTCGTCTTCTGCCTGAAACTGGAGTTCCACCCAGTACGTTGCCTCAGCCTTGACCGAGTTGCCTTCCGCATCGAGCAAAGTCAGTGCGTCGGCGTGTTTTCTGATGGCCTTGGATTTCTTGTCCGTGCTGTAGACCGGCTCTTCAGTGGGCGCGGAAGGCGTTCGGTCGTCGCGAAACAACTTGCCGGTCAGACACCATGCAAGGGCTCCCAGAAGGGATGATTTGCCACATCCGTTCGGGCCGTACATCAAATGTGACTTGCCCGCAAAGTCGTGCTCCCATGTTTCGTCCGCGGGTGCAAGACCACGAAAGGAACATGCTCGAACCTTGCCAAGTCGCCATGGTGTTCGCGACAGCCGATCTGGTTCGGACTCTGAGAGGTCATCGAGTTCCCAAGGTTCATGTTCTCCCATCAGTTTCACAACGCGCCCAGTAAGCTCGTCCCCTTTCTTTTCTCGGAGGTCGTTGAGGTGTTCTGCCACAATGCAGAGAGAAGAACGCTCGACCCCGTCAGTGAGTGGAGATTGCCTCTCTCCACCAATCGAGAGGTCTTTGCCAGAAGCCAGACGGAGAACAGCGTCCCGAGTGCGCTTGTTGAGATGCTCAAGCATGACGATCTACCCCCTGCCACGTGGGCGCAAAGCGGTTGAGAAATCGACCCTCATTCGTCGAACAGAAATGTACCTCCCAGCAGTATAGTGTACACACCGATGCATACAATGGGCCTTCGTTCATTGCGCAGGGCAAGCCGACAAGAAAGACGACTCCGCCCCTTTCCTGCACTCGACTCGTGGGGGAAGCCAGGGAAAGCCACGCAGAATGACTAGATCTTCGTGGCAATCCAAGATCGTCGTAGTCGTATTCGTTCCTAGTCTTGCCCGGCGTCGCCAGGCTCAATCGGGTCATCCTCCAGTCCGGGCAGGTGGATTTCCTTCTTCTTTGGCGTGTCCCATGGATCGCTCGGGATCGAGCCGGACGGCTTGTTGCGGCGAACGAACAGCTCGCGGACGTCGCCGATGACCAGGTCGACCATCGCGACTGCGCCGATTGCCAGCACGAAGGAGACGATACTCTGCAAAAACAGCTCAAGCGGGTGGCGGCCTCCCAACATCCCGCTCCACTGTAGAATCGAGAACGTGACCGCGAACACGGCGGTGAACTCCATCAACGTCAACAGGCTGAACCGCGGGTGCTTCACTGCCCGGCGGAGCATCTTGCCGTAGGCCTCGGTGAACTCCTGGAAAACTGTGACGACCAGAAGACATCCGAACCCAATACCGGCGAGCGCGATGCCGACGCAAATCGCGCCGCCGAATATGCTTTCAAAATCAGCGCCCACGTCGTGCGCCGTGAAGAGACCAACGAGAAGCACGGTTGCCGCACCACCGACCAGGGCAAGACCGAAGGCTCGTTTCATCATAGCGCCTCCCGCTTGAAAAACACCACCGCGGGATTCCCGGCCGCGGCAGTGGAAGGAGGAGTCGCCATCGCGATCGCAACGCCTCACTCGCGGCTCATCCCCGGGCCTTCGCTACCATCCGCTCGAAGACCTCGCGCTGTTCGACCAGTGCGGCCACTCGGTCCTTAGGGGCGGAGCGGCATTCCAGCAAGATCCAGCCGGTGTAGTTCATCTCGACGTACAGCTTGATCAGGTCCTGATAGGGATACTTGCCGACGTTCAATTCGCGGACGTGGGCCGTGGCGCCGAAACGGTCTTTGACCAGGTTGAAGTGGTAGGCGAGTCCCTTGCCCTCGAGCTCGTCGCCGTTGCAGTTCCAGCAGACGCCCACGTTCGGGTTGTCGGCAACGTCCATGATCTGCTTGATCACCGGCAGCGGTCCGCACGAGCCGTGGACCTCGAGGCGGATCTCCTGGCCATAGTCGCCGGCAAACTTTCCCAGGACGTTTAGCGATCGGCCGATCTGCTCGATCGTCTTCTCGCGTTCGACGCCCTTCTGAAAACTGTTCGGTTTGACCTTCACGCCGCTGCCGCCCGTGTCGTGGCTCAGCTTGACGAACGCCTTGGTCGTTTCGATGGCTTGGTTCAGAGCGGCGGCGTCCGGATAGTCGAACCGCTCGTTGCTGCCCGGGCCGACGTGAACGACCGGGCTGTCGTCGAACCGCTTCTTCACTTCCTTGCGTCCGGCAGCATCGAGACTCGGCTCGACGCCATGGGGGTGCGTAGTCCGCGGCTCGACGCCCAGCACACCGCTCTTCTCGCAGTTAGCGATCAACGTCGGCAGGTCCCAATCCTTGCCCCAGAGGTAAGTCACCAGGCCAAGCTTCATTTTCGAATTGGGCTTCATCTTCGCGTCAGGCTTCTCGGCGGCCGACGCCACGGCCGCACCCAGCGGCCCGGCAGTCAAAGCGGCGGCACCCAACGTCATCGAACGGCTCAGAAACTCGCGGCGGGACGGATCGATCATAGCAAAGGCTCCTTAGTGCTCGGTGTTTTGGTTTCCCGGTGCATTATCGCGAATCACAGCACACACCGCAACCAACCATTTAGCCCGCCGCGAATACACGGCGGGGACACTCAGGAACCGGGGCTCGGGACTCGGGACTGGGGGCTCGGGACTTGGAGAGAACGCCAACATCGCGAGCCCCGAATCCCCAGCCCCCCTTTTTCACGGGCCCTCGGTGTCGCCGCCCGAAAAGGGGGACAGGCACCGTCGGCAACACGAACAACCACTGCCATACCGGTTGTCGACGGAGCCAGTCCCCCTTTTCGGGCTCCCGCGTTTACAGTTACCGAATCGACTCGTCGGGCAACTCGCTCTTAACGCCTTCGTCGATGGGCATCTTGTCGGGTAGCGCGCCGGTCTGCTGCATCAGGCGACGAAGCTCGGCCTTCAGTTCGGCAACCTTCTCTGCACAGGCCGGGTCGTCGATCAGGTTGTGCAACTCGCCCGGGTCGGCTTCGAGGTTGTAGAGCTCGGCCTTATGGCGGTCGGGCTTGCCGTCGCCGTGGGGATAGTGCATGTATTTCCATTTGTCGGTCCGCACGCCGCGAACGTTCGGTGTGTAGGGGAACTGCTTCTCGTAGTTGTACTCGTAGTACCACGCGGTACGCCAGCCGGACGCGTCGCCGGCGAGCAGCCGCTTCCACGATCGGCCGTGGACGTTCTTCAGCGGAGTGGCCCCGCAGATCTCCAGCACGCTGGGGGCCAGGTCGATGTTGAGCACCTGCTGCGGGACGACCGTGCCCGGGCGGATCAGCTTGGGATAGCGGACGACCAGCGGCACGCGGATGCTCGGTTCGTGCATCGAGCGTTTGTCGGTCATGCCATGTTCGCCGAGGAACATCCCGTTGTCGCCGGCGAAGATCACCAGCGTGTCGTCGAGCCGGCCGCTCTCGGCAAGCGTTCGGTAGATCCGGGCCGTGCTGTCGTCGACCGACTTGATCGAGGCCGAATACGCGCGGGCGAACGCGGCGAAGTGTTTTACGCTCTCGGGGCGGCGGTCGGGGAAGTTCTCGCGGAACCCGTAGATCGGGCCGTAGATCCCGTGCCACGTGTCGAGCCGTTGCTCGACCCATTTCGGCTTGCCTTCCATCGCAAAGGCCGACGCGGGATACTCGATCTTCACGTCGTCGAAAACGTGCAGGTACTTCTCTTCCGGCGTAAAGGGCGTGTGCGGGGCCTTGTGGCCGAGGATCAGCAGAAACGGGCGATCGTGCTTGCGCCCGAGCCAGTCGATCGCCATGTCGGTGACGCGATGGGTGTAGTAGCCCTTTTTCACCTCCCGGGTGCCGTCGACGTTGAACTCGGTGTCGTAGTATTTGCCTTGCCCCTTATGCGTAACCCAGTAGTCGAACCCGGGCCGCCGCGCGTCGCTGGCCTCGCCCATGTGCCACTTGCCGACGTAGGCCGTCTCGTAGCCCGACTCTTGCAGCCGCCGCGGGAAGCTGGGCAACTCGGCCGGGTAGTCGGTGAAGTTATTGACCACACC
>JABMRB010001187.1 GCA_013202865.1 Candidatus Nealsoniibacteriota bacterium
CTGTACGTGTTCCGGTGCGCCGTCTACTTCGCCAGCAACGCGACACACGATGCGGAACTGTTGAAGTGGTGGAATTGGAAGGACGGTGGGTCGTAGAACGGAACTTGTTCCGTTACCGGGCTCAAGCCGCGATGTTGCTACGGAAACGGAACAAGTTCCGTTCTACGGCTACTCTGTGCGGGCCATCTTCCGCGCCTTTTCCAGAATCGCCGGCCGGGCCTCTTCCATGATCTCGCGGACGTCTTCGTAACGCATCGTTCGCTGGTCGAAAGTTCGCTTCTCGATCGCGCCGAGCAGCCGGGCTTTGAACTCGGCGAGGTTCGAGCCGTAGATGTGAAAACTGTCGGCGATGTGGCAGTATCGGCCCGGCACGACCGGCTTGCCGGAAAGCTCCGTGACCCGCTCGGCGATCATCCGCTGCAATTGGGCCAGCGCGAACATGTTCATGAAGGCCGCCTTGTAGGCGTCGTTCGAGCGGAACCGCACGTTCATGCTCAACACCCGGCCCTTGGGTTCCTCGGTGATCCGGCACCAGATGCTTTGCAGGCAGGCCGGGTCGTAGCACGTGTTGTCTTCCCATACCTTCCACGTAATCGCCTGCGCGCGGCGTGTGAACGGGGCCTCGGCCAGGTCGCGGCAGAGCTGCTCGATCTGGTCGATCGGCTCGCCGCCGGGCACGTCGTAGCCGAACAGCCGCTGATGGTAGGTGTATTCCCACCGCGTGTCGTCCGGGTCGTCGGGATCGCGGACGCAGTGGTCCTTGATCCCCTCGCAGACCTCCATCACGTATTCCTGCAACTCCTCGAACCCGCCCGGGAAGTCGCGATGGATCATCGGCTCGGCCAGCGGGTCACGGATGGTGACGATCATCGTGGCGTCTTTGCTGGGCGGGTCCTCCGGCTTGTCGTACTGCGTCTTCACGTCGCAGCCCGACTTGTAGAGCGTTACCAAGGCGTTTTCCCATGCCCGGGCAATGCAGTCGCCCTCGGCGGTCAATACGGGGATTCCATTCATCGGCGTTCCTCTTAGGCGTGGTCGTCTCGTCGGGTGGAGAGCGTCTTGCGTCCACCGAAGTGGCGTATTGTCGGCGGCAAGACGGTTTTGGGCAAGTACCCGTGTCGGGGGGGGAGGCGATCTGAGAGGGAAAAGGGTGTAGAAGGGAAGATGGGAAAGGGGGAAATGGGGAAGAAAGAAAGAGAGAAAAGAAGGAAGGAATAAGAAAAGGGGAGAAGAAAGGAAATGGTCGCCGGATTTTCTGTTCTTCTTCTCTCTCATTTCACACCCTCAATCGACTTCCCTTTTTCCCCCTTTCCCCGTTTCCCTCCTTACACACTTGCGAACCCAAGAACCAATTCCCTCACCGAAACGAACCTTGGACTAGCCAATTGCGTATCGTGCTCAGATGGCCTAGACTTCCAACGATTTACCATTGGCAACTGCGGGACATCGGGCACGTCGTGATTCCTAGTACCTTGATCTACAATTTGATGATGCTCGCCGTCGATCTGGCGGCGCTTGCGGTTCTATGGCGGCAGCGCCGGGCACGCCTCTGGTGGACGACCGTGATTGGCGTCGCCGCGGCCGCGGCGGTGCTGGCGGTGGCTATGGGTTTGAGCCATTTCCATGTGTTCCAATTGGCGGCCTTCGGGCTGTTTGGCCATGGGCCGATCGTGCTTTGCGGCTCGGCGTGGCTGCTTCGCCGCGAGGCTCGCAAAACGGCCGTCTTCTCGGCGGTGACGGCCGTGCTGCTGGTGGCCGTGGTGGTCGACGCCTTCTTGATCGAGCCCACCTGGCTGGAAATCTCGAAGATCGAGATCGTCTCGTCAAAGATCACCAAGCCGGTGCGAATCGTCGTGCTGGCCGACCTGCAGACCGACGAACTCACCGCGTACGAACGGGCCGCGTTCCGTCGGGCGATCGAGCAGAAGCCCGACCTGCTGCTGCTGGCCGGCGACTACGTGCAACTTTACGGCGGTCGGCGCAAGGCGTTCATCAAGCGGATTAACGCCATGCTCCGCGAGCTGGAATTGCCGGCCGACTGCCAGGCGTTTGCCGTCAAAGGGAACATCGATCCGCTCGACTGGCCGACGATCTTCGCCGGTACGCCGATCAAACCGGTCACCGAAACCGGCTCGATCGACGTGGCCGGCCTGCGGCTGACCTGCCTGGACGACTACGCGTCGAATAATCCCTCGTTGCAAATCGACCGGTCCGACCAGGGTCGTTTCCACGTGGTGCTGGGCCACCGGCCTGACTATGCCATGAGCCGCCTGGTCGACGCCGACCTGATGCTGGCCGGCCACACGCACGGCGGCCAGGTCTGCCTGCCGGTGATTGGGCCAATACTGACGCTCTCCGACTCGCCGCGGAGTTGGGCGTCGGGGATGACCGAGCTGTCCGGCGGTCGCAAGCTGATTGTCTCCCGCGGCGTCGGCATGGAACGAGGCGGGGCCCCACGCCTGCGATTCCTCTGCCGCCCGGAGTTGGTGGTGATCGACCTGAAACCCGTAGGTCGGGGCTTGCCCCGACGAAACTGAGACGCGGACGGATAACTTTCGCTTGGTCAGGGCAAGCCCTGACCTACACGGACACCGTTGCCAAGGAGACTGCCATGCTCCGAACACGATTGCCCTTGCTTTCTATCGTCTGCGGTCTGTTACTGAGTGTCGGCTGTGCGGAGGCCGGGGACTCTGCCGACAAGCTGATGCTGCCGGCGAAGTTCCGCAAGCTGCTGCCGCTGCACACCAAGCTGGGTAAGCCGAAGCCGGGCGAGTGGCTGGCCGAGCATGAAGAGTCGGGCCAGACATTCCGCCAATACGTCGCCGTCGGACCGGTCAAACCGACGAAGGGCCGCAACGTCATCTACATTCAGCCGCTGGGCGACTTCACCAAGACGCAACGGAAAATCCTCGACCTGACGACCGAGTTCATGGGCATCTACTTCGACCTGCCGGTGAAGGTCCGCGAGGGCCTGCCGCTGAGTGAGATCCCCGCCAAGGCCCAGCGGACGCACCCGACCTGGGGCGACAAACAGATCCTCTCGACCTACGTGCTGTACGACGTGCTCAAGCCGCGGCTACCCAAGGACGCTTGCGTGTCGCTGGCGCTGACGGCCTCGGACCTCTGGCCGGGCAAGGGGTGGAATTTCGTCTTCGGCCAGGCGTCGCTGCGCGAGCGGGTGGGTGTCTGGTCGATCTATCGAAACGGCGACCCGGACGAAAGCGACGCGAGCTTCCTGCTCTGCTTGCGGCGGACGATCAAGACGGCCACGCACGAGACGGGCCACATGTTCTCGATGAAGCATTGCACGGCCTACGAGTGCAACATGTGCGGCAGCAACCACCGCGTCGAGTCCGACAGCCAACCCCAGGCCCTCTGCCCCCACTGCCTGGCCAAGCTCTGCTACGCCACCGGCGCCGATCCCAGAAAGCGATATGAGAAGCTAATCGCCTTCTGCAAGGCCAACGGCCTGGATACCGAGCAGGCCTTCTTCGAGAAGTCGCTGGCGGTATTTAGCCCCGGGTGAACACACCCGGGGGCAGCGTGCATTCCCGCCGCAGATCCCCGCCGTGTATTCACGGCGGGCTA
>JABMRB010001188.1 GCA_013202865.1 Candidatus Nealsoniibacteriota bacterium
CCGCAAAGCCGGATGACGACGCCGCAAAGCCAGACGATGACTCCGCAAAGCCGGATGACGACGCCGCAAAGCCGGATGACGACGACGCAAAGCCGGACGATGACTCCGCAAAGCCCGATGACGACGACGCAAAGCCGGACGACGACGCTGCAAAGCCGGACGATACTGAGCAGCCGCAAGAGGAAACGGCGGGCGACGACACGCCGCCGATGGACACCTCGCCGGATGATGGAGACTCGTCGGCCACGAAGCGGGCGTCACCGTTGCGGTTCGTATCGTTCCTGCAGGAGACGGACCCGGACAGCGAAGCGGACGACGCGGAGCCAGCCGACAGCGAAGCGGCCGACGCAGAGCCGGCCGACAGCGAAGTGGGCGACGCAGAGCCGGCCGAGGCCGAACCGAAGGCCGCGCCCTCCGAGGGTGAGCCGGAGGTGCAGGCACCCAAGATCGACCCGACCGCCGAACCCGACCTGCCGCCGGTGATCCCCGACAATGGCGTGAAAAAAGAGCCCGAGGACCCGCTCAAGGGCCCTCTCGGCGAGGAGATTCGCAAGGACATTGCCCGTAAAAAAGCGAACGAGAAAATCGACGAGATCTTCGCGTCGCTCGAATCGGAAATGGACGCGTACCGTTTCGCCTCCGCTCGCTACGCGGCCAAACCGGCCACCGCGGCCCCCAAGAAGCTCGACTTCAAGAAGCTGGCAGACAAGTACGGCCTGACCGCGGGCTACTTGAAGGAGAAGTCGCAGCTAGAGATGCGAGAGTCGGCCGTGGCCACCTCGGTTTTCGACCGAAAGAAGTTCCTGGTAGACCATGTCTACGACACCAGGCGGGACCAGCTCTATCTGCCGATGCCATCCGAGGGATACAGCGACAACGCTCGCTATCTATCCTGGAAGGAGACGCAGACCGAGTCGCGCGATCAGCAACAAGAGAAGAAGGAAGAGGATCGCATCGCGCTGACCGCTTGTTACGGCGTACCGGAGTTCGACGAGCCGGGCATCGAGAAAGAGGTCCTGACGGCCTGGAAGACCGAGCAAGCCCGGCTGCTAGCGGTCAAAGCGGCCGAAACGTTGGCCAAGAAGGCGCGCGAGGCCGGCAAGCCGCTCGCAGACGTCTTTGCCGAGCACGACGTCAAGACATCGGACCCGTTCACGTGGTTGACCTTCGGCAACATGCCGGCCGGTCTTTCGCGAACGCCCCCCAGTGTAAGCGAAGTCGAAGGCGTCGATCGGGCGGGACCGGACTTCTTCCGCAAAGTTCTCGAGCTGAAGGCAGGCGACGTCGGCGTTGCGATGAACTATCCGAAAACGATCGCCTACGTAATCCGGGTCGTCGAGGTCAACCCCACACGGGAAAAGCTCTGGAGTGATTTCACCGGTGACGTGACCTTCCAGCAGCTCGTCTTTCCGCAATGGGGTTTGCAGCAAACCATGTACGAGATCAACGTGGCGTTGCAAGAAGAACTCGAATCGGCCGCCGGGCTGAAGTGGGTTCGCCCACCTGACCGCAATCGGAACCAATAGCGGCGGGCCCGCTCGGTCGCGGTGACCGTAGAACGGAACTTGTTCCGTTTGTAGGAGACGGTCGCAAAGAGAGGCGACGAGGCAAGAACGGAACAAGTTCCGTTTTACGAAGCCAGCTACGCCCCCCTACCGCCGCGGCTTCAGGACCACGACCGACAGCGGCGGCAACGTCAGTTCGATCGAAGCGGGCCGCCCGTGACTCTCGGCCGGCTCGGCCAGCATTCCCGCGCCGTTGCCCATGTTGCTGCCGGCGTAATAGGTTGAGTCGCTGTTGAAAATCTCTTCGTACCAGCACAGTTCCGGCACGCCGAGGCGATGCGCCGGCCGCGGCACGGGCGTGAAGTTGCAGCAGACCACCAGGAAGTCATTCGGGTCCTTGGCGCGGCGGATGTAGCTGAACGTGCTGACGTCGTAATTGTGGCAGTCGATCCACTCGAACCCGGCGCCGTCGAAGTCCAACTCGTGCATCGCCTTCTCGCGACAATACAGCTTATTCAGATCGGCC
>JABMRB010001189.1 GCA_013202865.1 Candidatus Nealsoniibacteriota bacterium
CTCGAACCAGTGACCCCTAGCTTGTCGAGCTAGTGCTCTAACCAAACTGAGCTAATCGCCCTCCGATCCCTCCAATCTGCCATTTTTCCTGGGGGAAGTCAACCGGGCTGGCAGAATCGCTTGAATCTGGCCGATATGCGAACCCCCCGGTCGGGAATTCTCTCTTGTGTGATGGGCTTCTTACGGCCTATACTTGGCACAGTGATAGTCTCGGTCGGGGTGTCATCGTGGCGTCCTTTGTGTCGGCGTCCGGCCCGATCGAGCAACGGCAATTATCGGGAAAAGTAGGGGATATGCTGAAAGTCAACCTGCCGGACGGAAGCGTTCTGGAGTTCTCTCGTCGTGTTCGACCAATCGACATTGCCGCCGATATTGGCCCCGGTTTGGCCAAGGCGACGCTCGCAGCCGAGGTCGACGGTGTTCTGGTCGGGGCCGATTCGCCGTTGCCGGAAAATGGCGAAATCTCGCTGCGGCTGCTCACCAAGAAGGATCCCAAGGCCCTGGGCGTGATGCGCCATTCGGCCGCCCATGTGATGGCCCGGGCGGTGATGAGGCTCTATGACGGGGTGCAATTGGCGTTTGGGCCGACGGCCGGCGACGGTTTCTACTACGACTTCGATCTGAAGCATTCGATCTCCGAGGAGGATTTCCCGAAGATTGAGGCCGAAATGGCCAAGATCGTCAAAGCAAATGAGCCGTTCGAGCGGGTGGAGATGGATCGGCTCGAAGCAATCCAGTTGTGCAAGGACCTGGGGCAGACGCTGAAGGTTGAACATCTCGACGAGGGGCTGGCCGAGGAGGGCTCGGTCTCGTTCTACCGTCAGGGTGAATTCGTCGACCTTTGCCGCGGGCCGCACGTGCCGAGCCCCAACGCGATCGGCGCGTTGAAACTGACGGCGGTGGCCGGGGCCTATTGGAAGGGCGATGCCTCCCGCCAGCAGTTGCAGCGGCTCTACGGCACGGCATGGTTCAACAAACAGGACCTGAAGGCGTATCTCCAGCAGGTCGAAGAAGCCAAGCGACGGGACCACCGGCTGCTGGGACGCAAGCTGAAACTGTTCGAGATCGACGAACAGGTTGGACAGGGGCTGGTGCTCTGGAAGCCCCGTGGCGCGATCGTTCGCACCGAATTGGAGCGATTCATCGGTGAACATCTTCACCGCCAGGGATATCAGCGCGTTTTCACGCCCCACATTGGAAAACTCGACCTTTTCCGCACTTCGGGACACTTTCCCTATTACCGGGAGAGCCAGTATCCGCCGATGATCGCGCACGAACAGATGAAGTTGCTGGCCGACGAAAACTGCTCGTGCGGCGAGTTGGCCAACCGGCTCGCCGAAGGCAACATCGACGGCTATCTGCTCAAGCCGATGAACTGCCCCTTCCACATTAAGCTCTACCAGTCGGAGCCGCGGAGCTACCGCGATTTGCCAATCCGGCTAGCGGAGTTCGGAACCGTCTATCGATGGGAACAATCGGGTGAGTTGGGTGGGATGACTCGGGTCCGCGGTTTCACTCAGGACGATGCCCATCTTTTTGTTACCGAGGAACAACTCGACCAGGAGGTGGCCGGCTGCCTGGAACTGGTGAAGATCATCTTCGGCACCCTGGGTATGACCGACTATCGTGTGCGAGTCGGCTTGCGCGAGCCAGATTCTCAGAAATACGTTGGCACCGCTGAGCAATGGGAGCGGGCCGAGGCGGCCTGTTGCCGGGCGGCCGAATTGCTGGGCGTGCCGTTCGAGGCCGAGGTTGGGGAAGCTGCGTTTTACGGGCCCAAGATCGACTTCGTCGTTCGCGACGTGATCGGCCGCGAGTGGCAGCTTGGCACTGTGCAGGTAGACTATCAGCTCCCCGAGCGGTTCGGCCTGGAGTATGCCGGCGCAGACAACCAGCCGCACCGGCCCGTGATGATCCACCGGGCCCCGTTCGGATCGATGGAGCGGTTCGTCGGCGTACTGATCGAGCATTTTGCCGGGGCGTTTCCTCTGTGGTTGGCTCCGGAGCAGGCGCGGGTGCTGGTCGTCAGCCAGAAGTTCGAGGAGTATGCCCGGGAGGTCGAAGGGCACCTAAGTCAAGCGGGGATAAGGGTTTCTGGCGATTATCGGTCGGAGAAGATCGGGGCCAAGATCCGCGACGCCCAGTTGGAACTGGTACCCTACATGTTCGTCATCGGCGGCCGCGAGATGGAACAGGGCAACGTGGCGGTGCGGGATCGCCGGGAAGGCGACCTCGGGGCGATGCCGCTGGACGGGGCCATCGCCAAACTTCGGACCGAAATCGACGAGAAAGCGATCCGACCATGACCGCAAGCCCGAGGCAAGACACCCGGCTGGCCCGGGCCGCAAGAATGAGTATTCCGGGCATTGGGCGGGATTTTCGGATTCTAGCGGTTGACTCGACGGACCTGCGGGTCCATACTTCTAACAATAGAACGGTCCCCGGTGAGTCCTCTGCGGAGGAGGGCTCCACGCTGCAAGGGACCGCACATTAGCTCGATTTCATAGGGAGTTGGATGCGGAGACCCACGACGACAGTCGAAACAAAATCTCAGCGAGTCAATGAACAGATTCGCGTTACACCGGTTCGGGTGATTGCCGACGACGGAGCCCAACTGGGTATCTTGAAGACCGAAGACGCCATGCAAGAGGCCCGCCGAGCGGGTCTGGATCTGGTCGAAGTCGCGCCCAACGAGACGCCGCCCGTCTGCCGTATCATGGACTACGGTAAGTACAAATACCAGCAGAAGAAGCGGTTGCACAAGGGCCACACTCACCAGACGAAGATCAAGGAGGTCCGGATTCGCCCGAAGACGGGCGAGCACGACGTGACGGTGAAGGTGAACAAGGCCCGCGAGTTCCTCGGCCACAAGGACAAGGTAGTCGTCACGGTGATGTTTCGCGGTCGCGAGATGGCCCACGTCGACGAAGGCCATCGCGTGATCAACCGCTTGCTCGAACAGCTTGAGGACGTCGCCAAGATCGAGTCGCCCCCGATGCAGCACGGTCGCAAGCTCGTCTGCACGCTGGCACCGAGGTAACCCAAGCGAGCCGCCGGGGTTACCCCGGCGCAACCTGGGCGAGCCGCCGGGTTTATCCCGGCGCACCGTAGGCGCGGGGGCAAGCCCCGCGGCTCGCTTTGTGTTCGGTGGGGGCTCTCACTCTTCCGCGGCCAGACTGGCACAGACCAACTCCCGGTCGTTGCGGGCGAAGACGTGCTTGTCGGCGTAGGCGGGGTGCGACCAACAGACGCCCTCACGACGAGGGAGTTGCTTCGTGGTCGGGTCGAGCAGCTTGGTGCGGCTAATCTCGTGGAAGCCTTTCGGCGAGAGTTCGCTGATAATCAACTCGCCCCGCTCGTTGAACATCCAAATCCGCTGGCCGTTGCGGACGATATGGATGTTGCCCCAACGGATGTTGTTCGTGGCAGTGAGATCCTCCCAGACGCGATCGCCGTTGTCGGCCCGGAGGCATCGCAGTTGGCCGTAGCTGTCAACGCCGTAGACGTGGTCGCCCTGCAGATAGGGCGTGCTGATCATCGCGTGCAAGGCGTCGGTCTTCTGTTCGTCGGCACCGTGACGTCGCCACATCTTCTCGACGCGAAGCTCGTCCGGATCGACCTGCAACATCAGCGAGCCGTCGTAGAAGGCCGAGAGAAACAGGCGCCGGCCGTCGAACACGGGTGAGGGCACGTTGATGACCATCTTGGCCGGTTCAAAGGGGTACTTCCAGTGGGTTTCACCTGTCGCAGGGTCGAGTCCCACCACGTTGGCCCCGGTCCAGCAGACCAACACGCGTCGGCCCGCTTGCGGGATGATGATCCCGGCGGAGTACGACGCCGGGTCGTCCAGTGCCCGCCACTGTTCTTTGCCCGTGGCCACGTCCAGTGCGATCAGACAGCCCCCGTCGCGGGCGCCGACCTGCACGATCACCAGCTTACCTTCGACCAGCGGTGCGGCAGCGATTCCCCAGATCGGCAGGCGGACGTCGTAGTCGACGCCGGGTGTCTTCTTCCAGAGGACCCGGCCGTCGGCGGCGTCGAGGCAGTGGAGATGGCCCATGGTACCCAGCGCGAAGGCCCGGCCGCCGGCCAGCGTGACCGACGCCCGGGGCCCGGCCGTGTAGCCGACCTTGACGTAGCGGCAGGGATACTCGTGGCTCCAGATCGGCCGGCCGTTGCGGGAATCGAAACAGTGTACGCGTTCGATCTGCTGCGGCTCGGTGACGCGGTCGGTCACGTAGACGCGTCCGGCGGCGACGGTCGGGCCGCTGTATCCGCTGGAGATCGGCGTGCGCCAGCGGCGCTCGATCCGCGACTCGGCGAACTTTTCGACGATGCCCGATTCGCTCCAAACGCCGTCGCGATTCGGCCCGCGCCATTGGGGCCAATCGTCGGCCAACGAAGTGGCGGGCGAAAACGCAAGCAGAGCAAGCATTGCAACGCAAGTTGACCGTACTGGCAGCAGGAGGTGCATCGGGTTCATTGTCGGAGGTTTCCGTGGCGTTATCTCGGGCAAGGCAGCGTCCAACAGTATACGCATACGACGCTGCGATGTCCACTCGCATCAATTAGGGTGGGTCGAGGCACGAGACCCACGCGGAAGAGTAGCCATCTTGCTCCGCAAGATGCAGCTTCGTCTCGCGAAGCGAGACGGCTACCGACGGCTCGCCACCTCGACTTGCCCCTTGTCGAAGAGCAGTCGCGTGAGAACCTCTCCGGCGGCGGCGTGGCCGTCTTCGTTCCAATGCTCGTCGTTGGCGAACGTCAGCCGCGGAAACTCCTCGGCCTGTTTGACGGCCAGCAGATGCGGCAGCAGATCGATTGTCTCGATCTCGAGCGACTCGGCGCACGCGAAGAACGCCTGGCGGTGGACGCGATCGAACTGCAATCGCTCTTGCACGTCGGTCGACGCCTCGTCGAGTTCCGTCTGGCCGGGAATGTACGCCACGACCAGCCGCGCCCGTTTCTCCCGGCAGGCCTTTTGGAACTCGGCGAGGAAGTGTCGGGCGATCAGCGATTGCGGGCCGTCCTGCGGCAAGGGGCGGCCCTTTTGGGCGGGGTTTTCGGCCCGGGCCTGCTTGCGCTGAAGCTTCGCCCGATCGACGCAGTAGGCGGCCAGATTGAACAGGTGAGAATGGTCTTTGAGCGTGTTCTTCAGGTCGTGGCCCCACGGTTGTTGCGAGGCCGGCACGCGGACTTGTCCGTCGCGGATCGTCGCCGGTAGCCGTCCGAAGACGTTGTCGGTGAAGTCGTTTCGGAAGAAGGCCAGCAGCACGACGTCGCCCGGTCGGAGATCCTGCCGGACGTACGTATCGAAGATTCTGAATTGCTGTGTGGTGCCCGAGCCGCTCAGGCCGAAGTTCCGCACGTGGACGTCGGGCACAAGGCGACTCATCCGATCGGTATAGACTTTACCCTGTCCCACACCCCAACCCCAGGTGAACGAATCGCCGAAGACGAAGACCGCCGACCGGCCGGGCTCGCGAGGGTTCTGATACTGTTGTCGGCGAAATCCGAGTTTGTCGTGTTCCACGATCACGTCGAACTCGCGCTGGTGGAACCGCCCCTTGAAGTTGGGCTTGCCACGGTGGCCGAGCGTCGCATCGAACTGGTGAAACGATTGGATCGGGTTTACGTACGTCCGGTCGTATCCGGCCACCCGCAAGGCAACCTCGCCGAGGAGACACGCAACAACACCGGCAAACATCAGCGTGATCCCGCGAAAGAAGAGCCTGCGCCACCGCGACACGGTCTTTTTCGGCGTGGCAGCGTCCGGCATCGGGTCCTCCTCCATGAGCGTCCTAGAGCAAGGCCATATTTCTACTCGGCCGGGAGGGTGTGAATCAAGGGCAATCCCTTCCGCCCGCGCCCCTAGCGGGGCTGCCGGACAAGTGGAATTATTGACCACCCCATGCCGGGCGAGATCAATACCCGATCGCAGGTCCGTCTCCTCGTAAGGCGTTTCCTGCGAACGACTTGCGACGATCGCGGCCGCGTGTCGACCCCGTTTGGCGGGGGTCGACTTGGGCGACATTTGTCGTCGTAAGTGGCGTTGCGACAAGGGTTTGCGAATTGTTGCACAGATTTTGGAGCCCAAATGGGGGTGGGTTTACCGTTCTGCGGCCCCCGGGTGTGTTCACCTGGGGCTAAATGGGGGTGTCCAACCTTCCCGTTGCGGGCGAATCCGATTAGAATGGAGGATTCGGCCCTCCGGTGAACCATACCTACTAGAGAACCTTGCTTTCCACCAACCAACCTCTCGGGATAGGAAAATACCTTGCTACGGACCCATACGTGCGGAGAATTGCGGGCGGATCAGATCGGCCAGGAGACGGCGCTTTGTGGATGGGTCGACACCTATCGCGACCATCGCGGTGTGCTGTTTGTCGACCTGCGCGACCGCTACGGTAAGACTCAGGTCGTTTTCGGGCCCGAAAGCGGCGAGAAAGTCCTCGACGCAGCCCGGACGCTACGGGCGGAATTCGTCATCCGAGCGACCGGCAAAGTGGCCCAGCGGCCGGAGGGGACCGTCAACCCTAAGCTGGACACGGGCGAGATCGAGGTTCGCTGCCAGGACCTGGAAATCCTCAACCGCAGCAAGACCCCGCCCTTCCAACCC
>JABMRB010001190.1 GCA_013202865.1 Candidatus Nealsoniibacteriota bacterium
AACGAATATCGAATGTCGAACAAGGAATGTTGAAGTGCGAACGGCACTTTGTTCAGAGTGATCTCTGACGCCAGTATTCCTTCCTATTTCAACATTCCTTGTTCGACATTCGATATTCAGAACAACGCAAATCACTCCGTCGCCCATTCCGGATAGAACCACCGGCCCCCACGCAACCACGCCCCACCACACCCACCGCGAGCACCGATGTCCCTGCCCTTCCTTGTTCCGATGTTTCTCCTTGCCGGAGCGATTGCCGCGGCCGGGCCGGTGGTGATCCATCTGCTGAACCGCCGCCGCTACAAGGTGGTCCATTGGGCGGCGATGGATTTCCTCCGCGAGGCCGTCTTTCGCAGCCGCCGGATCATGCAACTTCGCGACCTCTTGCTGATGTTGCTGCGGACGCTCTGCATCCTGGCGTTCGGTGCGGCCCTGGCCCAGCCGTTTCTGGGAAGCTCCGTCGGACTGGTCGATCAGAACCAGCCGACGCACGCCGTGCTGCTGGTCGATAACAGCCTGAGCATGGGCTATAAGGAATTCGACAAGCTGCTGTTGGACAAGGCCAAGGCCGCCGGCAAAGAATTGATCGACGGCCTGCCCCGCGGCAGCCGGATCTCGGTGTTGCCCGTGTGCGGTTCGGCCGAAGGGTTCAGCTACGACGCCTACTTCACCAAGGACGACGCCCGCGAGGCGCTCGACGCGATCGGGCCGGTCGACCGCTCGGCGTTGGCCGCCGAGACAATCGATCTGGCGTTGGAGGCCTGTCGCCGCGTGCCCGACATGCCGGCCAAGAAGATCTACCTGCTGACCGACCGGCAGGTGTCCGACTGGCCGGTCCGATCGTTGGGCGACCACCTCCAGCAGCTTCCCGGTCCGATCAATGTGATCGAGGTCGAGCCGGCGGCCGTTGCCAACGTCTGGATCTCGGATTTCAAGCTCCAGGACGCGGTGGCCGACCTGCAAACGCCCACGGTATTCGTGGCGACCGTCCATTTCGAGACGAATTCACAGCAGCGCGATCCGCGCGAGGTGCAGTTGGAATTGACCGTCGACGGTGAGGACGTCGCCTCCAGAACGGTCGAATTGCTACCGGGCCAGAAGCGCCAGGTGGAGTTCCCGCCGCACCTGTTCACCACGGTACCCAGCAGCGGCAAAGCCGCGTTCGTCACCGCCGAGGTGTCCATTGTTGCGCAACGGGAAAATGACGAAGCACGAATGACGAATGACGAAGGAAGAAGCGAGGAAGCAGGGCTTCGTCATTCCTCCAGCGATCAGGGGGTCCGCGACGGGATCGAGGCCGACAACCATCGCTTTGCCGTGGTGCCGGTCGTGGCCACGTTGCCGGTGGTGTTCGTCGACCAGTGCGGCAGCGACGAGGACCCGCAACAGAACTTTTTCGGCGAAACCTACACGTTGCGACGGCTACTGGCTCCGCGCACCGGCCGCGAACGGCAGGACCCGCAGTTAATCGACGTCAAGCACCTGAAGATCGACCAACTCCAACGCGACGTGCTGGAAGATGCCCGGCTGGTGGTGATCGCCGGCGTGGAAGACCCACAATCGGCCGTGCCGCTGTTGCGACAGTACGTCCAGCAGGGTGGCAACCTGTTGATCGCTGCCGGCGGAAATTTCAGCCCGGGCGCATGGACCGACGCGGCCTGGGCCGACGGCCTGGGGATCCTGCCCGCACCGCTGAACCCGATCGCCGTCGGCCGGTTGCCCGAGCAGTCGCCCGAGACACCCGAGTGGTTCCATCTCGACTATCAGAGCATGGAAAACCACGAGTTCTTCCAGGCGGAAAACACCTCGAGGGAGAAGCTGCAGGATTTGCTCCGCGGGCCCTATTTCTTCAAGACGATTGAAGCCCTGGCCGACGACGAGCACAACGCCGCCCTGGTCGACGCCACGACCAAACAGATCCAACAGCAACGCGTCGATCTGGCCAAGCTGGACCGGCAGTTGGCCGAGCTCGACCAACTCGAATCGAGCGGGACACTCTCGGCTGCCGACCGCTCCCGACGCGAGGACCTGCGACGTCGCCGGGCGACCATTCGGCCGAATTGGCTGCTCTGGGGCGACCTGGAGAACGAAGAACAGGACGAGCGGCCCGTGGAAGAGTTGGCCGCGGCCACCGAGTCCTCGGTGTTGGCACGATACACCAACGGCCTGCCGTTCATGGTCGAACGTCGCATCGGCCGCGGCCGCGTGTTGCTGGTCACCTCGGGCATTCACCCGGGCTGGAACACGCTAGCGACCGACCCCGGCGCGATGTGGATCTACGACCGGATCTTCCGCAGCATGCTCCACGAGACGTTGCCCGAGCGGAACCTGAGTTCGCAGCAGCAGTTCGTCCTGCCCGTGGCGGCCGCCCGACGCGGTGCCCGGTTCACGCTCGCCCGCCCCGACGGGAGGATCGAAACGATGACGGTCGACGCGATCGGGGCGAACCGGTACGCAGTCAACATCGGCAACTTGACCGAGCGGGGACACTACAAGTTGACGGTCACCCGCGGCAGCAACTCGCAGCAGCAGGGACTCGATCCGGTTCTGCAAGTCGTCCAGTTGGCCGTTAATGGCCCGGCCGACGAATCGCGGCTGGTCGCTCCGGCCCGTAGCGACGTCAAGCCCGGGGCGAACAGCACCGGCGGGTCGCTGGAAGACGCCCAGGCCTTCTCGATCGGCAACTTTCAGCGGGCCCAATTGCATGGCACTGATTTATGGAAGTTGGCGATCCTCTTCGTAATGGCTTGCCTCTTGTTGGAATTGATCGTCCTCGCGTGGCCCTCGCGATCCTCTCCTGCCAGTGTTACGGAGCAGACCAGATGAACCTCTCGCAGATCTTCGACAACCTGATCGGACGCCTGCTGCGTCTGGAAGCGGCCGAGACCATCGAGGGCTACCAGGCGGCATGGGGGGCCGACTGGGCTCGCGATACCGTCTGGCTGCTGTTCGGCTGCATCGCCCTGACGCTGCTGGCGGTGGTGTTCTACGCCCGGTTCCAACAGCGCGGGCACGTGGCCGCCCGGACCGTGCTGGCTGTCTTGCGGGCGGCCGTGCTCTGCCTGCTGCTGATGGCCCTGGCTCAGCCGATCCTCGAGGTGACGGTCGGTTCGCGCCAGCGCCCGCTGTTGTACCTCGTGTTCGACGGCACCGACAGCATGGCGATCGAAGACGAATTGACCGTCGAGGATCGCGCCAAACTCGATAAGGCGGTCGGTATCTCTCGTGCGAGCGGCAGTGCAACTGCCGCTGCAACGGGTAGCGGCCGCAAGCCGAGCCGTGCCGACTACGTCAAGGCCCTGGTCCGCATGAAAGACGGCAACCTGCTGGAGAAACTCCAGGAGAAGGCCCGGCTGCGGATCTTCATGTTCGACGGCATGGAGGGGGTTCGCTCGATCGAGCCTTCCGCCGACGGAAGCTCGAATCTCGACGTCGATCACCTGGCCGATCAACTGACGACCGACGGCCAGGTTACGGCCCTGGGTGCGGCGATGGACGATCTATCGCGGCGGCAAGCCACCGGCAATCTGGCCGGGCTGGTCGTCTTCAGCGATTTCGATCAGAACACCGGCACCGCCGCCGTCGCAGCCGCCGAGAAGCTGGGTGTGAAAATCTACACCGTCGGCGTCGGGGCCACTGCCGCGGTGGACGTCGCCGTCAGCGTCCAGGCCCCGTTGATCCTCAAGAAAGACGAGCGGTCGACCGTGACCGTAATCCTCCGCCGCCGGGGACTCGATCCCGATCAGCAGGTCGACGTCACGCTTTCCATGCGGAAGATCGTAGCTGTAGGTAAGCCCGACGGCGAACTGACGCTTGTCGAGCAACGCGCCGTGACGCTCGACCGCGACGAAGTCAGCGTAGAATTTCCCTACGTGCCCGACGCGACCGGACGCTTCGCCCTGGTGGCCGACGTCAAGCCGGTGATCGGCGAGGTGGTCGAGGAGAACAACCGGGCCGAGCGGGAGGTGTCCGTCCGCGACGACTACCTGCGGCTGCTGTTCGTCGAGTACGAGCCCACTTGGGAATGGCGGTTTATCAAGGAGGTGTTCCATCGCGACAAGCTCGTGGGGATGAAGGGTTTCCGCACGTTCCTGCGGTCGTCCGATCCCCGGGTGCGGCAGACGAACTCGATGTTCCTACCGACGATGAGTCCGCCGCGCAGCGAGTTCTTCGAGAACGACGTGATCTTCCTGGGTGACGTGCCGGCCTCGGCCTTGAGCCCCCGGTTCTGCGAGATGACCCGCGAATTCGTCGACAAGTTCGGCGGCGGACTGGTGGTAATCGCCGGTCCGCGTTTCGGGCCCGGGCAGCTTGCAGAGACGCCGCTGGCGGACCTGCTGCCGGTGCAGATCGACCCGGCCGTGCGGATCTTCGACAGCCGGCCGTTCCAACTCCAACTGACCACCGCGGCCGGGGGTTGCGATTTCATGCAACTTGGCGCCAACGAGAACGAGAACCGGGCGGCATGGGACAACTTGGGGCCGTTGCCCTGGTACCAGCCGGTCGAGCGGCTCAATCCGCTAGCCACTGCCCTGGCCGTGCATCCGAGCCGCTACTGCGTGAGCAAGGCGGAAAAGAAGCAGAAGCAGCCGATCATCGCCACGCAGGAATACGGCCGTGGCGAGGTCGTCTACGTCGGCTTCAACGAGACGTGGCGACTGCGGAAGATGCACGGCGAGAAATACTATCGGCAGTTCTGGGGCCAGATGATCCATCGGCTGGGACTCCGCCATGCACTGGGTAGCCAGAAGCGGTTCGTCGTGCAGACCGACCGCCGCCGCTACCGGACGGAAGACAACGTGGTGTTGACCGTCGACGCCTACGACGACGATTATCAGCCGCTCTCCGAGGAGGAGTTGGAGAAGCGAGGCCTGGACCGCCGGTTCACCGCCGAGTTGATCTTGCCGCAAGACGGTTCGTCGGAAGGTACCGGCGTGCAGGCGCTGAGCATTACCCAGTTGCGGCGCGGGACCTTCGAGGTCGAGTTCCCCGTCTTCGCCGAGGGTGAGCATCGCGTCCGCGTCATGGACCCGATCACCAAACAGTGGGCCGAGACGACGTTCAAGGTAGCCGGAGCGGCCGTCGAGCGGCAAAGTGCGGTTCGCAACGTCGCCTTGCAGGAGCAGCTTGCCCGCGCCGTACCCGGCGGCGGGACCTACGACCTGACCACCGTCGCCGAGTTGCCCGACCAGATCCGCCTGACCTCGCGGCGGATCGTCAACACCCCGATCATTCCCCTCTACTTCACCTGGATCTTCTTTGGCTTGGTTGTAGGGCTGCTGCTGTGTGAATGGCTGCTGCGAAAACGGGTAAACCTGTCATGACCAAATTGCACGAATTGCGAAAACGCCTGGCCAGCCTCCGCCGCCGCCGGCAGCGAATCCGCTGGGAAACCGGCTACAGCGCGCTGCTGCTGGCCGTGCTCTGGGTGGCCGCCGTCGCGTTGCTGTTCGATTGGTCGTTCGAGCGGGTTATGACCGTGCCGGCTCGGGCGTGCGTGCTCGGTGTGTGTGCGGCGGCCGTCATCGCCGCCTTCTTCCTCTTCGTGCGGCCCTGGCTGGGACGCCGGGAGAGCGATCTCGACATGGCGCTGCTGGTCGAACGCACCGAACATATCGACACCGACCTGATCGCCGCCGTGCAGTTCGAGTCGGCCGAGGCCCCCGAGTGGGGCTCCGTTCAGTTGGAGCAAGCGGTGATCGAAAGCGTGGCGCTCAGCGGCAAGCGTTTGAACGTGATGCGCGGGCTGTCGCGCAAGGAGCTTTCCCGGCGGTTCCTGCTGCTGCTGCTGACCGTTGCCGTCTGGGGCGGCATCTACTGGGGCGCTCGTGGCCACGTCCACGCGTTCCTTAGTCGAATGTTCCTGCTCAGCGGCGTCCACTATCCGACCGACACACGGATCGATGCGATCGCAATCAAGAATGCCCACGGCGACCTCGACAACCCGAAGGCCCCGATCGACTGGAAGACCGTTGACGGCCGCAAGATCGATCCGGTCTATCCCGGCAAGACACCGATCAAGATCCTCTTCGCACAGCAGGCCCGTTTTGAGGTGAAGTGCTCCGGCGAATTGCCTAAGAAAGGCCGCGTCGAAATCAACACGAGCCTCAGCAAGGTGCATACGACCGTCGAACTGAAGCCGCGGACCGACGGCACGTTACTCCCAGGAACATGCGTCTACGTCGGCGAACTGGAGCCGTTGCGCGAGAAGGTCTTCTACCGGGTCTTGCTGGGCGACGCCTGGACCGACTGGGGCGTGTTGGGGACCACGCAGTTACCCATCGTCACCGTCGAACTGGAGGTCGTTCCGCCGTCTTACGCGCGGGGGTCGGATTACGCCGGCCCGTTGAAGATGCCCATCGGGCGGCGGCAGATTTCGGTCGTCGAAGGCTCCCAGGTGCTGGTCAAGGTCAGTTCGGATAAGCGGCTCAAGCAGGCCAAGTTGAAGATCGTCAGCCGGACCGCCAACGGCGCCAACGGAGACCAATCGTTCGATTTCGAGCGTGTCGAGAAGGATCCGAACAATAAGGACAACGACAACCGCGACGTGTGGGCGCTCGGCTCGAAACTGTCGCCTTTGCACGCCGTGGTCGAGCCGATCCGCTATGCGTTGACCGTGCTCGACGAGGACGACCAGCCCCTGGAGCGGCCGATCGAGGGCATGATTCGCATCCGTGCCGACGGTCCGCCGAGGATCGCCGCGGCAACCAACACGCCGTTCGTCGTGCCCGAGGCCGTGCCCACGATCTACTTCCACGCCGTCGACGATTACGGCCTGGACCGCGTCTACGCCACCTATTCGGTCGCCCGTGGTAGCGATGAGCAGGCGGCGACCGGCGAGATCCCCATTTTTTCGGCCAAGTCGGGCTCGCAGTGGCCCACGACCGTCCACCCGAACCGCGGGCATGGGATCGACCTGAGTTCCTTGGGCTTGCAGAAAGACGACAAACTGACGGTGACGCTCCACGCGGTCGACTACCGCGGCGGACGGGCGGCCAAGTCGGCTGAGGCCGATCCGTTGGTGTTCCAGGTTACCGACCAACAGGGTATCCTGGCAGCGCAATTGGAGTTCGACCGGCTGTCGGCCGGCGAACTGAATACCATGATCCGGCGGCAACTTGGGATAGGAGATTCCCCATGAAAAGTTTCCGTAGTTGGTTGGCGGCGTGGCTGGTCCTGGCGACCGGCTTGGTGACGGCTCAGGCCCAGACGCTCGACGCCGAAAGCCTGCGGCGCAGACAGCAGGTCCAGCAGCGCGTACAAAAGATGGCCAACCAGTTGGTCCTCGGCGTGCTCGACGTGCAGCTTCAGCAGCTTCGCGAAAACCGCATGGACAATCACCAGTGGTATCGCGACATCGAACTGATGCGGCGAAACATGGACGTGCTCGTGGCCAAGGAGATGCCCCAGGTCGTCGATCTGCTGATGAAGGTCGAGACGACCCAAGGCAGCAGCCAGGAGAAGGTGTTCCTCGAAGCCCGTCAGAAGAGCCGGACGATTGTCGTCAAGCTGCTGGTGCAGCGGCAGAGTGTGCTGCGGCGGCTGCGGATCGCCGAAATGGCCGCCCAGGTCCGCCGGTTGGTCAACGTCCAGACCGACGTGCTCGAGGCCACCGAATCGCTCGACGAGCAACCGGCCGCCCGCCGCGAAACCTTGAACCTCTCGACGCTCGAAGATCAACGCGACGTGAAGTCGCTCTACGGCCGCTTCAAGGAGACGCTCGACGAGATCAGCGAGTGGACCGGGCCCTTTGGCGCCGAAGCGATCGCCGGGCTCCTGCTGTTGAAGAAGGGGCAGGTCGATGAGGAACTCGTCGGCGCCGAGACGCACCTGCAATCGGCCGAGTACGACGCCGCGGCCACCAGCCAACGGACCGTGATCCGCGGGCTGATGGCGCTGTTGCAGCGGATCGAACGGGCGCAGGGGATGATGGACGCCGACCCGAACGCCGTGGCCGACGAGATTCGCGAGATGATCGCCCAACAGGAGGAGATTCGCGACGCCACCAAGGAGGCAGACTTCGACGCAATGGAGCCGGATCAACTCGTCAATCGGCAGACGGAAGTCCGCAACGAGATTTCCAAGCTGGCCGAAGCAATGCAGAACACGCCGGCCGCGCAGCAGCCGCTCGAACGTGCCCAGCAGGCCGCCGATCAGGCCGTCGAGAATCTTTTCGACGAGGCCCAGCCGGAGGCGTTGGCCCAGCAGGACAACGTGCTGGAGAATCTGCAAGCTGCCGCCGAGGCCGCTCAGGAGGCTATGGAGAGCGATCCCGACTCGCTCACTTCCGAACAATACGCCCAGCAGGCCGACGATCTCGAAGAGGTCCGCGACGATCTCCGCAAGGTCGAGCAGCAGCAGGATCAGGCCACCGAGAAAGTCGAGCAGAGCCCGGCTGAGGCTGCCAAACACGAACAACAGGCCCAGCAGCAGTTGGCCCAGATTCCGCAGAACCGGGACCTGCCCGAGCCGGTCGAATCGAGCGTCGACGAGGCCGAGCAGGCGACCGCCGAAGCAGCCACCGAGACCAGTCCCGAGTCGGTTCGCGAGGCCGACGAGGCGGTCGAGCAGGCGGTCTCCGAAACGGAGACGGCCATAGCCGATGCCGAGCGCAACGAGATTTCGTCGCGAATCGCCGAACTGGCCGCCGCAGCCCATGCGCTCGACCGGGCCGCCGAGGCCGAACGGGAGATTGCCAAGCAGGCCGCCCAGGCCGCCGAAGAGTCGGGCCTTGATGCCGAGCAGGCCGGCGAAATGAGCGACGTGCAGGAGACCGTCGAGCGGATCGCCGAGAAGGTGGCCGAGGGCGTGCAGAATACCGCACCTAAGGCCGCCGAGACGCTGGCCAAGGCGGAGAAGCCAATGCAATCCGCCGGCGAGCAATTGCAGTCGGCCCAGCAGAACCCGGGCGAGCCCTCGAAGCAGCCGGCCGGCGAGGCCTCGAAACAGGCCGCCGAAGCCGCCGAGAAACTGGCCCAGGCCGCCGAACAGGTTCGCGACGCCTTGCGCGAAGCCGCCGCGCAGATGGCCGACGAGGGCGGGCAGCAATTGCAACAGGTCCACGAAGTGCGAGAGGACGTCGAGCAGGGACTCGCCGATACGCTGGAACCGATCGGACAGCGGATGGAGAATCTGGCCGAAGCCCGAGAGAAAGTGGCCCAAGCCCAGGCCGAGCAGCAGCGGGCGGCCGGTCAGCCAGAGCAGGCACGTCGGGCGGAAATCGCCGAACGCATCCGTCAGGCCATCGCTCAGCAGGACGCGGCCGATGCGGCCGCCGAAGCCACGCAGCAGGACAACTCGGCCAATCCCAGCGACGCCGTAGCCAAGCAAGAGCAAGTAGCCCAAGCCGCCGGCGAAATCGCCCAAGACGTGCAGCCGGAAGGTGGCGAGCAGCAAGGTGGCGAGCAACAAGGCGGTGAGCAACAGGGTGGTGAACAACAAGGCGGAGAGCAGCAAGGAGGTGAGCAGCAGGGTGGCGAGCAACAAGGAGGTGAGCAGCAGGGTGGCGAGCAACAAGGTGGTGAGCAGCAGGGAGGCGAGCAGCAAGGTGGTGAGCAACAGGGCGGTGAACAACAAGGTGGCGAGCAGCAGGGTGGTGAACAACAAGGTGGCGAGCAGCAGGGTGGTGAACAACAAGGTGGTGAGCAAGGTGGTGATTTAGGGATGGATCCGGGGCAACAGGAGGCTTTGGCCAAAGCTCTTGGGCAGGCCGAACAGGCCGCCACGCAGGCCGCCGAAAGCCTCGGCCAGGGAAAGCAAGATCAGGCCGAGCAGTCGCGAGGCGAAGCCCGCGCAGCCTTGGAGAAGGCCCACGACATCGCTGCCGGTGAACAACAAGGCGGTGAACAACAAGGCGGTGAGCAACAAGGCGGTGAGCAACAAGGCGGTGAACAACAAGGCGGTGAACAACAAGGTGGCGAACAACAAGGTGGTGAGTTCGACGCGGCCGCGCAGCAGCGAGTCGGTGAATTGGCCGCCGAGGCCGCCGAGTTAGCCCGGCAGGACGCCCCTGAGGCCTCCGAAACGCTTGGCCAGGCCGGCGAGGCTTCCGAGGGGGCCGAGTCGAAGGCTGCCGAAGGAAACGCCGAAGCCGCCGCCGGGGCTCAACAGGAGGCGGGCGGGCTCCTGGAGCAGGCGGCCGAGCAGATCGACGCCGCCATGGAGCAGTTGGCCCAGCAGGGTTCGCAGCAGATGGCCCAGCAGGGTCAGCAGGCGGGTCAGCTTGCCCAGCAAAGCGTACCGGCCGATGCCGGGGCCACCGAGGCGTTGCGAGACGCCCAGCATCAGGCCGAGCAAGCCGCCGCCGGTGGAACGCCCTCCTCCGAACAGGCCCAGGCCGGCCAAGAGGCAGTGCAGCAGGCCATGGGTGAAGCGGCCGCAGGTCTGGCCGACCGCGAGCAGGAGATTGCCCAGGATCTGGCTGACGCGATGGGGATGGCCGAAGCCGGCCTGCAACCCGCCCCCGAACCGCCGCCCGGCAGCGGACAACTTGCCCAGGGCGATCAACCGCCCTCCGGTCAACCGGGCGAGATGCCTTCGGGCCAGCCCGGTGAGATGCCGTCCGGTCAACCCGGCGAAACACCTTCCGGCCAGCCCGGCGAGATGCCATCCGGTCAGCCGGGCCAGATGCCCTCGGCCATGCCCGGCATGATGCCCGGCGGACAGCCGTTGGCCAACCAACCGATCCGCGAGGCCTCGCAGATGGCCGCCGAGATGGCGGGGATGCCCGGTGGCATGCCCGGCATGCCCATGCCCGGCGGGATGCCGATGCCGGGGATGCCGATGCCGGGGATGCCCAGTCCGATGATCGGTCCCGGCGGGGTCTCGATGGCCGGAGAGGGTGTAGAGAACCAGCCGCCCCAGGAGATGGGCATTCAGCCGGCGACCGACACGTTGCCCGACAGCCCGGCCACGGCCGATTCGGCCAAGGACGCCGAGCCGGACAACCGCGACTTCCTCGAGGAGCCGTGGTTTGCGAAGCTTCCACCGGAGTTACGTGAGGCGATTCGCAGCAACACCCGCCGCCGCCCGCCGCGTGCCTACGAGGAGCGTATGCGGCGGTACCTCCAGAGCATGGATTAACCCGGAGTGGGTGCGGTAGCTCAACAGCCGCACCAACGACAGTACGGACTAACCAGTCAAACCGACCCGAAAGACGAGACGCTTCCCATGACGACCGACAATATCCCGCAGGACGATCTGGCTGCCGTACAAAAGTGCCAGGCCTCGTATGAGACGATCCGCAACGAACTGGCCGAGGTGATCGTCGGTCAGGCCGACGTGATCGAGCAGGTGCTGGTGTGCGTCTTCTCTCGCGGCCATGCCCTGCTGGAAGGCGTGCCCGGGTTGGCCAAGACGCTGTTGATCAGTTCGCTGGCCGAGGCCACGCACCTGAGCTTCAAGCGGGTCCAATTCACCCCCGACCTGATGCCCAGCGACGTGACCGGCACCGACGTGATCCAGGAGGATCTGAAGACGGGCCAGCGGAAATACGAGTTCCTGCCCGGGCCGCTGTTTGCCAACATTATCCTGGCCGACGAGATCAACCGCACGCCGCCCAA
>JABMRB010001191.1 GCA_013202865.1 Candidatus Nealsoniibacteriota bacterium
CCGCCCACGGTGTACTGGCTCATCATGATGAAAAAGGTGTTGCCCGTGCTGGCGGCGGGGATGTACTGCATCGCCGAGATTTCCCACAGGCCGCGCGTGATACCGGCGAACTCATGCACTAAATCGGTGCCGTTGGCACCGGAAATCAGCACCGAGTTGGCACCGCTGAACGAGACGGCATTGCTGATCGGTGCGCCGGCGTCTGCATTATCCCAACCAGCCCAACCTCCCGGTGGTCCTGCTTGGCCGATGATGTCGGCGCCTGCCGTGTAGTTGTCGAAGTCATCGAAGAAATTGACCGCCACGGCATGGGCCGTGCCGCCACATGCCAGCATGACCACAACAGCAAGGATCGCACAAACGTTTCTCATCATCGTTCTCCCAGGAAAAATGAACTAGAACATGTGAACTAAAGTCGAACATCTTTAGGCGTAAAGTCTGCCCATGAATCGGGGCACCAGACCGGGAGATCCTTCCCGGAGAAGAGTCCCTGAACCATAATGCCAATCAAGCCGTATATTCTTTAAGTGGTTCAGCGCAATTGCGCGCCTTGAAATGGGGATATTCCAGGGCTATGAATGTGCCCGTCAATCCCTATCACCCCTCAATATAGCATAATCCTCAGAATTTGCAACAAGGTCGGCCACAACTCTCTATTTGCAACAAGGTCGGCCACAACTCTCTTTCTTCTGGACTTCGAGATTCCAGTGGGAGCTACGTAAACCGTTGCTGCGCAACATGTTATGTGCGATCGAGCCCCGAAGTTCTTCGGCCAGCTTGTTGCGGCCAGTGAAGCTGCCAGACCCGCCGCCGATCATCACCGCCCCCAGATCGGCTGGTTCTAGGCCCGCCCACGGTGCAGCAGGATCGTGATCCCGGCCAGCAATCCCAGCAACATCGCGATCGTACCCGGCTCGGGAACGGCATGGGATCCGCCGCTGCCGAGACGATCGCCAGCACCACCAGAAAGCGCTCGGTGCCCGCAACCAGCCGCCCGTGAAAAAGCGGCAACCACCGGGCGAATGAAACGACGGTGTTCATCTGTCGAGTTCAGTTTAACAGAAGCGATCAGGAAAGCCAGCCTCCCAACGCCGCCGGAGCCAAGAACACGGAGAAGTCCGTCTTCAGAGAGGAAAACCTACCGGCCTGCACTCTGGGGGAAGGAAAGGTCCCGCCCGCGCGGGTGGGGAAACGAGTGGAAATCACCCCATTACCGGCCGAACAAGCGGCCGAGCACGGATTTCTTCGAGGCGTCCGGGGCGGTAACCTTCTCGTCGCTGCCCAGCGCTTCGGCCAAGGCGATGATCGACGTGGTCACCGCGGCCTTGGGGGCCTGCTCGATCAGCGGCACGCCGTTGTTGCGGACCTCGACCATCGTGCGATAGTCGTTCGGTAGTTGCCAGAAGATCTGCTTGCCGATGGTCTCCTCGGCCTTCTTGAGCGTGATCTGGCCGCTTTCCAGTCCGACGCGGTTGACCACGATCTTCACCTTCTCGGCGATGTCACCCATCTCGCCCAGCGACGTCATCAATCGCACGATGTTACGCAGGCAGGGCAGATCGAGTTGCGTGATCAGCAGAATGTCGTCGGCCATCTCCAGGGCCACCAGGTCGATTGCCGAGTAGCTCTTGGAGAGATCGAGCACCAGATGCGTGAAGGTGGCCTTGAGCAGCCCGATCACGCGTTGCAGGTCTTCGGCGGTGATCAGCCCGATGTCTTCGAGTTGCACGGGCCGCGGCAACAGGTAGAGGCCCGAGGCGTGCTTGGTTAGCGAACGTTTCAGCAGCGAGAAATCCAGCCGCGTGACGTTCTGCGCGACGTCGACCAGCGTGTAGTCGGGAATCGTATCGAGAAAGACGTCGGCGTCACCCAGGCAGAGGTCCAGGTCGACCAGCGCCACGGAGTTCTTTTCGTCGGCGGCCAGCGAGCAACCGACGTTGACGGCCACACTGGTGGAGCCGACGCCGCCGATAGCGCCGGCCACGGCGATGACGCGGCTACCCCGGGGGCCCTTTTCGTTGTGCCCGAAGCGGTGATCGCTGATCCGGCCCAAGGCCCCCAGGAGATCTTCAATACGAATCGGCTCGTTGAGGAACTCCTTGGCCCCCGCGCGCATCGCCCGCAAGATCAGGTTTCCGTCGTTCGACGCGCTGACGACCAGCACGGAGCAGTTGGCCGAGGTTTCGGACAGTTCGGTGACCAGATGCAGGGCCTTCTCGACGTCGCCGTCGATGGCTACCAGGCCGATTTCCGGATTGGTCTGGGCCACGACGTCGGCGAAGAATTCGTAGCGCGAACACTCGGCCTCGAGCCAGATCATGTCCATGCCCAATAACATGTTCTTCAGCTCTTCACGCTTCCCGTCGTCGGGATCAACGATGGCCAATCGTAAGACGTTGCTCATGGGGGTCGGTACCGGTTGATTCTCGAGCGGGTGGCGGACCGGCGTCCCCGGACCGCGGCTCCGCGACCTGAATAAAATTGATTGCTTCCACCGCCGTCGGCCGGAACCACATCTCGTCGGCCGACAACTGGAACCGCCGCGTATTGCGTGAGGATTCCAACTACACTCAACCTTAGTTCACAACATCGTAGCCGACCGGGCCGATTAGCCCCGGCTGAGAAATCCGTTGCCCGGATGCCGCAGCAGCCTGGGAGACTTGCGGCCTGGGCGGAACGTTCCGGTATTGCGGAATCGCCGTTCTGACCACCGGCAGCGACTGGCCGGGCGTCATCTGCCCGGGTGTCGGCGTGGGGCCCGTGTGCCATCCGACGGCTGATGGACGGACCGAACGCGGTGTCGTGGCACGGGCACTGCCCGGCCGGATCGGGTTCTCTTCGACACTGATAATCTTGCTGCCGGGTGGGAGTTGCTGGTCGCCGGCCGGGGTCGGCTCCATCGAGCCGTTCGGCTGGTCGGGGGTCGGGCAGCAGTTGGGAACTTCCAGGTGGCCCTGGAGATACAGTTGCCAATCGCTGGGCGAGGTGGTCTGCATCCCCGGGCCGCACTGCGGCACCTCGTGCGGGTCGAGCGGATCGACCAGCTCGGGCGTGACCATGATCAGCAACTCGATCTCGTTGACTCGTTCATGCACCCGCCGGAAGGGAACCCCGAGGTAGGGCACCTCGGAAATCCACGGCATTCCGCGGTTCTGAGATTCCACCCTGCTCTGCACCAACCCGGCCAGTGCCAGCGTCTGGCCGGCGCGAAGTTCGACGGCAGTCTTCACCTCGCGAACGCGGAGCCCTGGAGCGCCTCCGTCGCCAGTGGTGGTATCGATTTCGCTGACGCGTGGCTTGACTTCCAAATGGATCCGACCGTCGCCAAGCACGATCGGCACGAAGTCGACTTCGGTACCGAAGCTCTTGTACTCGATCGAGGTGGTTCCCAGGCTCTGGGGGACGACGATCGGAAACTCGCCGCCGGAAGCGAAGTGGGCCGTCTCACCGCTTTGGGCGATGAGCGTCGGCTCGGCGAGGATCTTCACCAAGTTGTCCTGACGCATCGCCTCGAGCACGCCGAAGAACGAGTTGCCGCCGTCGACCACGCCAAAGGCAAACGTCTCGGCTCCGGACGTTGCCAGCGTCCCAGTGCCCGCGCTAATCAATCCGGCAACGCCCGAGGCGACGCTATTCGCGCCCGAAACCTGAGTCCAGTCGAACCCCAGGTTGCGAAGTTTCGTCCGCGAGACCTCCATGACTCTGACGTGCAACGCCACCTGCTGAACGCCGGCGACCGTCATGTTATCGATGACCTTGGGGAAATACTCTTCGGCGATTTGGTGGATCAGCTTGACGTCCTTGGCGTTGTCGACGTATCCGGAAATCATCACGCCGGTGGCTACAGGGATGACCCTCAGCCGGGCACCGGGAAACTCGCTCTTCAGGAGTATGTCCAGCGCCTGAACATCGGCGTAGACGACCACGTCGATGGTGTACAACTGCTGGTTTTCGTCCCACAAGTTGACCTGAGTAACACCGGCGTCCTTGGCCGAGATCTGGACCTCGTTGGGCGAAATTGCGGTCAGGTCGAGGATCTCGGGGTTGTTGACCTGCGCCTGGGGGATCTTCTGCGGAAGCTTGAGGATGCGGCTCGTGTTGACCGTCATCTGGAGCTTCTGCTTGGTGGACCTGACCTCGTAGACAATCGAGGACTGTCCCAATTCCTGCGCACCGACCGACGCGGGCCGGCTGTACGGCGAGACTAGCAGTGCTACGGACAGCGATAGCACTAGAACGTACCTAAGAGCTTTTTTGATCATCCTTGATCCCCTTGCTGCGAATTCCAGTTCCGGCGTGCGGAACGGGTTCTTCCGTGTGATCGGCGATCCCGACAAGCGGTCGGGCTCGATTTCCTATTCTTCTTTCTTTTCCTCGGTAGCTGGCTCGTCCTGCGGCGAGAATTCTTCTGGTTTGAAGCCTTCTGGTTTGAAGCCTTCTGGTTTGAATTCTTCTGGTTCGAGTTCTTCGGGTTTGGGTTCGCTCGGGTCGGGACCGGGATCCTGGCCGAAGTTGCCGAGTCTCCAGCCCTCGAAACCGGCGCCCGGGGTCGCCGTCTTATCGGTTTCCAACACCACGTACTCGGCCTCTGTGCCCCTCATGATCTGTATCGTCCACGTTTTGGGCGTCGTGGCCGACGGCAGTTCCACGACGGGATCGACCGGCGGCGGGGGCTCCCGTTGCGCGGCCTGGGCGATTATATCGAGCAGTCCCTTGCTTTCGGGCTGTGAGTCTTCGGCCGCGACCTCGGCTTCGTCGGCGCGATCGAGCAGTATCTCGAGGGTGGCCTCCGGAATGCTCTCTTCTTTCGTTTCGTCTTCTTCGGGTCCCCGCATCACTAACTGAATGGTTCCCAACTCTGACGCCAGGTTGACAAGCTGTGCCTCCTCTGGCGTGACCAGCAATTGGGCCGTTTTTGCGGTGATTTTTTGCGGGCCTTCCTCCCCCTGCTCAATCTCGAACACGTCGTTGACCGCAATGACCTTGATGTTGCGCAGGAACGTCTTCGACAGGGGTTCCTGGCTGGAACGGCCAGGGAGACGGGTGAGGTTGACGATCACGTCGACGCGATGTTTCGGCAGGAGCAGGCCGCCACCGCTGACCGAATCCAGTTTGACGCCGACCAGGCGATATCCCGGGGGGATCTCGCGATCGACGCTGATTGGTTCCTCGTTCTTCTTGTAGAGCATGCTCTCCAGGATCGGCTGACCGGCAAAGACCATGGTCCTGGGCTTGCGGTTTTCGATGTCTTCGATGCGGCTGATCGCGCCGGCGGGAACCTTGTCCTTAGGCCACTCTTCCAGCCGCAACGCGTCGGACGCCAGCGCCCTTCCGTGGCCAACGTCTTCCTTGGCCACGTAGATCGTCACACCGTCGCCTCCGGCTGTCTCGCCGCCGTCCTGCTTCATCACCTGGGTGATGCCAATCGAAGCAACTAGTCCACATCCCAACGCCAATACCAATAAGGCAAGTGATTTAGCTCGCATCTCGTCCCCCTCAAATCCCTATCAAAATGAGAAACAGCGGGAATCCCCGTCGTCTACTGGATCGTCTCTCGGCGCATAACCGTGGCGGCCGTCAAATTGGTATCCCCTCCAATCATAAACGGCGATGGAAGCCAACTCACTTCACTGAAAGGAACACTGACCGTAACGGTCACCGGGTCACCATAACCGGCACTAGTAGGCTCAGTCGGATCAACCGTTACATTCACGCCGGATACGTTCGCGGCAGACATGTAGTCCTGCACGGCCGCGACCACCTCCGCACCGGTTGTCCCGTCCAACACGGCCACCCGGGCTCCTTCCCTCGACCCGTTGGTAATTACCTGTTGGACCATCACCATCCGCCCGAATTCGAGCATTCCCAGCACCAGCATAAAAAACACCGGCGCAACGAAGGCGAACTCGACGGCTGCGGCACCTCGTCTTCTTTTTCGGCACAATCGGCAAACCCTCTTCAGCTTGGCTCCGCTTCCAGACGCGTTTTGCACATCGGGTAGTTCGCCGCGAGAGGGCGAATCGAGCAATATGCCGAAGGTGGGCAATTTAGGCAGCGTCATAGCAGCATTCCCTCCCACATGAAGTAAGCGATCGTCCCGATGGCAATCGGAATTCCGTATGGCAGCAGCATCATGGAGCTTTTTCGCTCGGCGGCGGTCTTCGCCAACTGGTTCGGGTCGCGGACAACCAGAATTTCGGTGAGAATCCTGCCGAACATGCCCTTGTGTTCTCGCCAGTTCCTTGCATACAGCACCATCCCCACGGCAATGACTCCGCCAACCACCGCGGAGACGCAAAAGGCGTAGAAGGTGGCGGTCCCCCAGATCCAGGCGCCAACGCCGGCCAGCAATTTCACGTCGCCGGCCCCCATGCCGCCGATCGCGTAGGCCGGCAGCAACAGCCCGAGCCCCACGGCCGTACCCAGTAGGCTCCAACCTAGCCCGGGCCAGCCGAAAGTGACGGTGCTGAAGATCCATCCGCTGATCACCAAGGGGAACGTAATCCAGTTGGGTACTTTGAGTTTCCAGCCGTCGATTAGGGCCGCAACAACCAACACGACGGTAACCAGCCAGATATGCCAGTTCTCTGAGACTGCCTCAAAAAAGGCGTTCGACTCCGACATCACGATTGTCTCCGTTTGCTTTCAAGGAGGTACGTTGTTGCTCGTCCCGCTAGAAACGAGGGTTACCATGGGACTATGCCCGGGCGGCCATCATCAAGCCCAACAAGACGCCGATGGCCGTGATGAAATAGATCGCCAATTGGACGGCACCGCTGATCATTTCGGGTGGAATGGCCGAATTCATGGCTTGGTTCCTTCAAAAGCGACCGCAGTGTGGTAAGTCCCCATTTATGTATAGGTCAAAAAATGCCCCCTCGGTGCCGAACTTCCGGCGCCGAGGGGGGTTCTTCCGGTTCTAGCGGAGTTCACGCTCGGACCCGTCGGATCAGGCCCTTTGCTTCGAGCCCAATTGGACTAGAGTTCGTTGGCGACGTCCTGGAACGTCGAACTGGCACCAGTTCCAATTGCCGTGATCGCCGTCAAGCAGACAATCACGATCAGGGCCAGCATCACGGCATACTCAACCGCAGTGGGGCCATCTTCTGAAACGAGGAAACGGTGCATCTTCTTAGCAAGCGACTTCATTGGTATTCCTCCATCCCAGTGTGTGTCCTCTTCAACGAGGACCAACCGGAATAAAAAACTTCCGGGCTCCCTCGGA
>JABMRB010001192.1 GCA_013202865.1 Candidatus Nealsoniibacteriota bacterium
CCCCGCGGCCGGCGTAGCCGGTAATCGGCCCGGCATTTATGCTGGGTTAGCGTGCGGCACCGCTTGCTGGTACCATTGGTGACGAGCCGTCGTATCGCCGATGGGGGAGAGTGACTCGCCGCGACCCCCTGTGGTGATGCCACACTGGTTCAAGAACCGGTGCCACCCGCGTCACAGTTTCGCCTCTCGGTTTTCTGGAAGAGCGTCGCGAGGTGCCATTCAGGATAGCTTCAGAGAGTGACTCGTGGAGCGGCCTGGATGTCCGTGGGGCGGTCGAATTGATTTTATCGGTGTCGGGGCGAATTGAGCCCGAGCGCGGACGCCAACGCAAGTCCGCGGGACGCCACGAAGGGATGTGTTGAGGCACGGTCGCACCAAGAAAAGAACGACCGACGAGACCTCGTAAGCGAATCCGCAACGACCGAACGTAATTTGAAAAGCAAGCGTTTCAAAAGAAAACAGCCGAGAACAGCGCGACGTGAACTGATGCATCGCGTACCCTATTGACAATCCGCCAGTGCGGACAGCGTGGAACGTACACACCTTAACCGAGAAACCACCCCGGAAAAATCGCGAAAATCGCTGGAGACCCTCCTTGACACAAAAGACTCTTTCAGGGAGGAGGGGACAAGGGAGGAAGGGACACCATACATAACTCTGAAGGAACGATGGTGAATTACGTATGGTGTCCCCCGAACTCAACCCCCCGAACTCAACCATAATGCAGGCAGAGCAGACAGGCAAACATTGCGAGGGTAGACTTCTTCATCCGTGATCCTCCTATGGCTGCTGGTTTGGATCGGTAAACGGCAGGTGTTGCCCGACCACGATCTGGTTTTCGTTCGACTCGATGAGTCCGCCAGGGCGGTACCAAGTGAGATCGGCATTCCTGAGGACCTGCGTCCGCGACGCCCACTTGAAGTACTCCGTGTCCCCCGAACTCTGCACAACGGAATCCGCCAGCGTCATTTGGCGCGATCTTGGGCCATCTTGCGAAGCTTGGTCAGCAGGCGATCGAAGTTCTCTGGTGATTGGTGTTTCGGCCAACGCTCCCGGTCCTGCTCGATGGCGGCTATGGTGCGCTTGTGGCAATCGTTCGCGGAGCTGCCATGGGCGTGCAGCAGCACGTATGCACACAAGTCGATCGCCGTATCACTCCAGAACTCCGGGGGGGCTTTACGGACCGCCTCGAGCAATTCCGGCACGACTGCATCCCCCATGAGTACGAGAGCCCATGCACAAGCGTGATCTTCGTAGCGGCTCTTCTCTAAATTGCTGAGGAACAGCGATAAGGGCGTGGCGATATTCTCCACTAGCAGCGGTATCGCCTCCGTTGCCTGATACTCGGCAAGCAACAGGATCGCCGTGCGGGCGCGTGGGCTTTGTGCCTTATCGCCGATGCTGTCTCGCGCAACGACCAAGAGGCGTTCCACGATGAGCGCCCTTCTCCGCGACAACTCGACCGCCGCTTGGCCTGCCTCATAACGAGATCCCGATTCCAACTGCTTCAAGAGTGTAACGGTAGTCGTTTCCGGTCCCACGATTACCGACCCCTTGTTCTGCTCCACGGGTTCGTCGGCAGGCCCCGAATCCGTGAGCATGTTTCCAGCCGCAATAACCACAATCACAAGAATCACGAGTCTGAAATTCGTCATGGGAGGAACCCTTTCTTGTACCAGAGATTCCGGCGGTCAGGGCATTCGTCTCTTGGCCATCTGCTACGAGCTTCGCTACTGTCTTCGACTACTCATGCTGAAAGGCATCGAGAAGTCTTTTCATGTTTTCCGCGGGGCGCTCACGAAGGTGGGATTCGATCATCGCCTTGCCTTCCTCACGGCCACTGCGACCGTAGATATGCCTTAGCGCACGTGCGTAGAGATCAATGGCCTTGTCGGAAACCTCCCCCTTGTCCGGGTGCTGTTTGAGGTGGCGGACAATCTCCGGCACCGCGTCGCGCCCCATAAGTGCCAGGCACTTTGCATAGGGGAAGAGCACAAGCTCGCGATCCATCTGATCGAGAACGATCTGCCCGACAGCCGGCCTGACTTCCACTCCTCCGACCAACACGCGAATCGCCTGCGGGGCTCGACACGCGGGCAGCATATCGAGTGCCGTGACGATCTGCCGCGCGTTGCGATAGTCCTTCGGATCCTTGCTAATAATTCGAGTCAACACGTTGGCCAAGTCGCTCTGCCAGCATTCCACAATAATCGCCGCTTGATTGACGCGTTCCGGGTCCCCTGAATCTAGCTCTCGCAGCAACGTCCCCAGACCCGCGGGTGCCGTCGATGCGGTCGCGCTCTGAGTGGGACGCGTGCCTTCTGCTGCAACCGTACTGCCGCTGACACAACACAGGCCCAGAGCGATCAGCATTGCTAATAGCTGTCTCATTGTTTGAAACTCCTGAAACAGTGGCGATTGTCTCTAAATCTTGCAAGCAGACACCCGCCTACACAACGGAATCCGCTAACGTCAACGCACGTACGCAGTCGCAATCCACCTCGCACTTTAGGGCCCCTGGATCTCAACATGCCCCGGTCCGATATCGTTTTCGTCAGTTTCCTGATCGCTGGCCGGGCTGCGCTTCGGCGCACCTTGTTCATCCAGTTCCCATTGAGTACGTGAATGCCATTCACAGAAGTCGGACGCCCGCGACCCTCTCAACCCATCCCCCTCGGCTTCGGTTCCACCGAACGCAACGCGCACCCACTCGCTCGCATTCATCTGGTAGATACCTCCTGAAACCACTGTGGGGTCCACTAGCAGGAAGCCGGCCGTATCGGTTGAGTACATGTGCAGGTTTTCGTTAGGACTTGCCGACTCGTCATGGTCGTCGGATTTGTCATCGTTTGCCACATCTGCATTGACCCGAAAAGCCACCGGCTTCGCCTCGTTCCACTGGCCCCCATCGACCACCCGTTCCCAGATGCGTCTTTCTATCTGCCGCGTGATATCGAACTTGACGGCAGTCTCTTCGACAATGCCGACGGGGCCTACAGTGAATTGAATCCCGATCCCATTTGCGAACGTGTTTGGCCTGTCTGAAAAGGCGAGCAGGCCGAAGTCGGACATGGTGTCGGTAGGCGGCGTCATGTCGCTCCAGGGCTCGTCTCCCCGATCGTGTAAGATACCCTTGCTTTGCTCGGTGTCGACAACTTCCGCCCAGACGCCCGTCGCGCGGACCCAGTCGGACACGTTCTTGTACTCCAACTCGAATTCGATGTCCCGCACGTTATCGATCTTACCGATGATTTCGACCCACACTACCGAACCGCCGGCGGGTATCTGCGTCACGGGAGTGGAGACCTGCTTATTCGTCAATAGGATAGGTGTCGTCTTTGTCGAGTCAGCCCAAAGTCTTACCTGATCGCTATTCGTTCTCAACGTCACATTGCCGCCGGTTGCCGGGTTCGGCTTGACGATCAGCATCCTCATCAAGTCCACTTCGTCCTGACCGCGATGTTTGAGCGTGCCGCCCGTCATATCCTCAGACACTGCTTCGTCAAGCGTAACCTTCTTGTTCGTCGCGTCAATCGCCTTGATTTCATGCCACTCCCATTCATAGTTGGCCGTCCACAATACGATCAGGTCGTCAACTGCCAGGCCCTCGACCGACGCAAGCGTGAGGATCGTACCGGTCGGGTCTTGAGCGGACACTTCATGAGAGAACTGTTTGACTGTGGTATCCGAGCTATCCTTTCGACCGTCGCCGTCGGTATCGTTCCAATTGACCACCGTGAAAGCTCCCCGGTCCCATTCGTCCCCGTTCTTGCCGGTGCCGGATCTCCAATCCACGGTCTCTGACGCCATTCCGTATGAGACACGGTACTGTCCATCCCAAATCTGCAGATCGACGATTTGCTCGGCCAAGGCGGTGAAACACACCTCATCCCGGCCGATCTCCGCGTACGTAGCGTCCAGCAGCAATAGCTGCACGGTCGCTTCGCCCGCCGTCGCAGCCTCGACGTAGAGGTAATCGGGCACCACTTCGGTCGTTAAGTCCCACTGCGTTCCGAAAGGTACCAGGTTTCCGTCAAGTAAAGAATCCCAAACCGTCAGCCCGGCATTATTGTAGGGCGACCACAAGGTGGCCGTATCGCCGCTGGAAAAGCCGCCTGAATACGATTCGTCCATTGCGATTTGAGCGCGTGCAGCCCCCGACAAAGTAGAAAGGTACTTGCCGGGTGACGTCTCCTCGATCCCGTCTTCGTGTCCGTCCTGCTCGACAATCCCGTCGTTGTCGGAGTCGGTATCTATGTCGACATTGAGCGGATGCGGCGTGTCAGTGACAACCCAATAAAAGTCGTCGTAGTCATCGTCGTCCGTGTCTTCCAGCACGAGCAGCTTGGTGTCGTCGGCGAGGCCGGCCGCGCAGGTGCCGAGGTCGTTGCCCGCGTAGGTGCTCGTGAAGTAGTCCTTCGTGCCGAACTCGTAGTCGCCCCAGTTCGGCTCGTTTTCCGGAGTCGGGGTGGGGTACTCGTAGGTGCGCACTACGGTTTCGCGTTCCACGTAGACGTCGCGCGGCTCGGCCATCCGTGATTCGATCGCGGCGATCCAGGCGTTGTCGTCTGCGAACCATTCGCCGATCGGGATAACAAAACTCTGGGGCGGCAAGCCGTCGTAGTAGATCGTGCTGATCGTTTCGCATTCGGTCGCGCCGCCGAGCTCGACGTAGACGTAGTCGGTGACCCAAACCTCAAACGACGTCTCGACGGACAGCCCGAGCGAGTCGGTCGCCTCGACGGTCAGGTCGGCCATGCCCCAGCCATCGGTCGAGTAGTCGAGCGTCAGGACGCCGGTGAGCAGATCGATGTCGACCGACTCGAACAGCGCCGGGTTATTGTTGTCGGTGACAGTTACGATGAAGGTCATTTCGCTATCGAGGTCTTGCGCGTCCTCGAAGGCGGGAAACAGGTCGATCAACGTGGACGCCGCGTCCGGCGCAACGTGGACGTCGTCGATGCCGCCGGTGACCGCCGGGGGAGTGTTTATCTCCGGCACGCCGTCGAGCGTGTCCATTCCCTTGCCGGCGTCGAGCGTGTTGTTGCCAAGGCCGCCGGTCAGGACGTCGTCACCGAGGCCGCCGTAGATCAGGTCGTCGCCGTCCTCGCCGTCGAGCAGATCGGCCGCGTTGCCGCCGGTGATCAGGTCGTTGCCGGGGCCGCCGAAGATTTCCAGCGGGATCGTGGACTCGTCACCGGGGGCCACGAGCTGGTTGACCTCGTCGTTGCCGTCGTAGGTGTGGATGTGAATCGCCGCGACCCCCGCGGGATTCGTGATGTCGGTGCGATCGCCGTTGAGCATCACGTAGTGTTCGCCGTTGGAGTAGTAGACGTCCACGACGTCGTCGCCGGTGGTGCCGTAGAAGTAGAGCGTGTTCGGATCCTGGTCGTCGTCGAGGATCGTGCCGGTCGCCTGGTACGGGTAGCCGAGGCTCGCGTACGAGGGGGCGGGGTCGGAGAGTAGTGTGACGGTGAAGCTTAGGTTTACCCACATTGTTTTCGCTTGGCGGCGAGGTAGCCGTCGAGCATGAG
>JABMRB010001193.1 GCA_013202865.1 Candidatus Nealsoniibacteriota bacterium
ATACCCTACTGGCAGAGTGAGCTTGCCGTCTTCGCTGAGTAAAGCGGGCGGCCTAAAGACCTCGAACTCTTCCTCCGCCTCCGGGACGTAATCGCGACTAAAGAACTTCAACACGTCTACGGCGGTTACGAGGCCAACCAGACGATTGCCGTCTTCGACCACCGGGAGGCACCCGATCTTGTTGGACGCCAAAATGGCTGCTGCCGCAGTGATCGACGTACCTTCGATCACCGTGATCGGTGGCGTGGCCATGATCTCCCGCACCTCGCACCGGGGCAACGACGCTTGAACCTCGCTCCCTGTACCCGCTGTGGTCAACCAGGCTGAAAAGTGTTTCAGCACTTGACGTTCCGAAAGCACGCCCACGACTTCTCCATCGCTTTCGGTCACGATCAGATGCCTGATCCTGCGTCTGACCATAGTCTGGGCGGCCAGAACCGCGAGTCCTTTTGAGAAAACCGTGCTCACGTCTTCGATCATGATTCCTCGGACAGTCAGATCCTGACTTTCCATCTTGCCGTTCCCTTCTTGCTCCACGTTTTGTTCAAACGATTGGTTGGCGGTAGTCAATAATAGCACGGAAACCTTCGTTTCCCCTGCCACTGCGTCAACGACGCAACGAAAGCAGCTCGTCGAGCATCTGTTGGGCAGTGGTAATCACCCGCGTATTGCCCCGATACATGGTCGAAGCCAGGATCAAATCGATCAGGTTCGACCCGACGTCGGTATTCGATAGTTCGGTAGCTCCAGCAATGATACTGCCAATCCCCTGTTGGCCGGGGTCGCCTTGCAGCGGCAGGCCCGAGTTGACGCCGGCACGGTACATGTTCTCGCCTTTCTGTTCCAGACCAGCCGGGTTGGCAAATCGAGCCAGGCGGATCTGCCCCAGAGCTCGGGTCATTCCGTTACTAAACACCCCACTAATGGCTCCATCTTCACCAACGATATAGCTAGTAAGTACGCCTGCACCGGCACCATCCTGTCGCGAGATAGCCAGGCTGCTGTTGTCGGTTTGCAGGCCGGAGAGCTGGGAGAAGTCCAAATCGAATTCCAGCGGCGAGGCCGAGGAGACGTTCTCCCGCTGGATCGAGACGGTAGACTCGGTGGCGGAAACGAAGTTGCCTTCTCCGTCGAAGCTCATCAGGCCCGTGCCTACCGCTATATCCACCCCGGTAGAGGGGTCATTCTCACCCGCGTCTGCAAACCATCGGTAGGTGGTGCTGGTCGCATCGCGGCTCTCCAGGACAGTGGTCACCCGAACGGCCAGCGGGATCCCGAGCGTGTCGTAGGCGATGAAGTCGCCCACCGCGCTTTCACCGGTGGCCGCCTGCGCGGAACTGAAGGGCATGTTGATGGTGCTGCTCCCGGCGGCGGTCGTGAGCGTCATTCCGGACAGCCCGATGTCCAACGCGTTGTCCACGCCGTTGTTTCCAACCAGGCGGATTTGCCCGGCGGTCACGCGTCCACCCGGATTGAGCGTAACGGCCGGATCGGGATCGCCGTCGGGGATCGGGTTCAGCGGGTCGGGGCCGGGCACGCTGCGGATCCCCATCGAGTCGGCCATGAAGCTGTAGAGTTCTTGCACGTTGGTTGTGGCATCGACTGTCAGTTCCTTGGCGGTCAGCGATCGCCCTCCCTTCTTTCCGACGAACGAGAGCGTGCCCTGCTGGAAGACCGGATTGTAGGTGGCGCCGTCTCGTCGCAAGATACTCGTCAGCAAGGTGGCGTCGGTGATTTTAGCCCCGTCGAGGTCGATTTGCGGAGTGGCCGCCACAGTGACGTCGCTGGCGCTGTCGGTGAAGGTCGTAGCAAGGTTGTCGGAAATCTCGGCAACGCGGTAGAAAGTGCTGTCGTCGGTGGCTAGATTGCGATAGACTCGCCGCCGGTCCCATTGTCCGCTGCCGTCGATCGGGATGCTTCGCAACTGAATCCGCGCGGCGGCGGCGGTCTGCGGACCGATCACCGGTGTGGGACGGCTTTCGATGCCCGTCAAGCTGTTGAAGAACGTGACATAGTAACTGTAGGACCCGTTGAGCAGACTGGTATCGAGCGTGGGATTTGCCGCGGCGGCGGCGTCCGAGAGGACGTCGTTGTAGGTCGTCGTCACGTTGTCGCCGATTTGCCCGAGGTAGTTGAACGTGGTTCCGCCGTCGTTGGACCGGTAGATATGCCGCCTGCTGTAGTTTCCCGTGGCGTCGGTCGGCACATTGCTCAGATCGATCGTATCGTCCAGCGCACCCAGCGCAAACGTGACGTTGGCCGAGGCGGTGCCTTCCGTGTTGGAGACGTCCGGCAGCGGAGGCACCGTGCCGTCGGCAAACACGACGCGGTAAAGGTAAGTCGTACCGCCGGTCAGCCCGCCGCCGGTTGCGCTGCCGGCTCCGGCCGTGGCCGTTACGTCGGGCGCCGAACTCAGCGCGAGTGCCGTACCGGTAGGGGGAGCCGTGTAGAGTGCGTCGCCGAGCACGCCGGTCTGAATAATCTCCGCCGTATCGCTGAGGTCCCCGGTGGGGCTAAGCGTGCCTTCGAGGTAGACGTTTTGGGTCGCCTGGGCTACGGCCGCGGAGCCGATCGGGATCTGGATCGGTACCAGGGTCGTCGTCTGGACCTGGAACTGGTCGTCGATGCCGTACCCCAGCAAGCGGTTACCGGTGATCGACACGATTTCGTTGTCGGAGTTGAGCTTGAAAATTCCGTTACGCGTGAAGAGTTGTTCGCCCTGGCCGCCCTGCGTGATAAAGAACCCGTCGCCCTGGATGGCCAGGTCCATCGGATTGGAGCTGATTTCGATGGTGCCCTGGTTGAAGTCGGGCGTGATTTCGGCGACCAGGGTACCCAGCCCGATCTGGCGAGGGTTGGTGCCGCCGCTTCCGGCGGTTGGACCGGACCCGAGGCTTTGCGTCTGGAGGAATTGGGTGGCGAAGTTTGCCTCCGAACCCTTGAACCCGACCGTATTCGAGTTAGCCAGATTATTACCCACGACGTCGATGGTGGTTTCCGCGGCGGTCAAGCCCGTCAGCGCGGTACTCATTGCCGATTGTAGACCCATGTTATTTCCCCTTCGCTTCGCGTTGGTTTTCAGGTTTTGGAAACAAGTCCTTTGCCGTAAAGGACTTGCACGCTACGAACTTGTCTGATCGGTTTCCGGCTCGGTTGCTTCCGCCTCCGGCAACTCGGTTCCTTCGGGCAGGATCTCCGCGATGTTCTCCAGTTTGGCCGTATATTGACCGATGTGGACCTGGACGACGCCCTCGACAATCGACACCCGGTCCACTTGTCCGGCGATCCGTTCGCCGCCGTCCGTCATGGCCTTGACGGTCGTTCCCAGCAAGTTGCCGGCGGTGGCCACGCCCTGTCCCAACAACATCGCGTACAGCGTGTCGGTCAGCCGCTGGTTCGATTCGATCTCCCGAATCTGGCTGATTTGCTG
>JABMRB010001194.1 GCA_013202865.1 Candidatus Nealsoniibacteriota bacterium
CAATTAGTCCATCGAAACGCCACAGAATTTCATCCGCACGCTCGGGCGAGTACACGCTTGCATCGCCGTGCCTGACTCGCTAGAATAAGGCCGCCGGGGCAAGGGGAACCGACCCAATCACCACCGGATGGAGTATTACCATGAAACGCGTCACGCTTCTCGTCGTCTCGTTGGTCGTCCTGTTCTCAACCGTCAACGCACGCTCGGCGGAGCCTCCCCAGGGCCGTCCCGGCTTCGATTTCGGGGGGGCCCCGGAGATCGACCGTCCACCGGTACCCAAGGACGACGCAGAAAAACAGGCGCTGGCCGCGCTGGAAGAAATGACCAAGGGCACGTGGCATCTCAACATCACGACCAGGGAAGGTCGCGTAATGCGGCAACTGACCGAGGCCCTCGGGGCGAAGCGCGTCGTCGAGATCGGCACCTCCAGCGGCTATTCGACCATCTGGCTCGCGATGGGTGCCCGAGCGAGCGGCGGAAAGGTCTTCACGCACGAGATCGATCCGGAGAAGGTCAAGATCGCCACGGCCAACTTCAAGAAGGCGGGCGTTGACGACGTGATCACGATTATCGAAGGCAACGCCCACGAGACGCTCAAGCAGCATAAGGAGCCGATCGACGTGCTCTTTCTCGACGCCGAGAAGAAGGGCTACATCGATTACCTCGAGAAGCTGTTGCCGCTGATCCGTCCGGGTGGCTTGATCCTCGCCCACGACATGCACGGCCGGATGCCCGACCCCATCTACATCAAGGCCGTCACCACCAACCCAGCGCTGGACACGTCGTTCATCATGATGGAGAGTTTCGGGATCTGCATGACGGTGAAGAAGCGGTAGGCTTTGTGGGATGGTGGCTTCCGCTTCAGCGAGGCGAAGCCTCGCGACATTGCGCTGTCAGGCGGAGCCTGGGAACGAGAGAAAGGAGCAATTCCATGAGGACGATCTGGTTTCTCTCTTGGTGTGCAATTGCTGTGCCGGCTGCGGGAGCGGAAATCCTGCCGGACCAACCTAATGCGATGGCCTTTCCTGCCGAGAAGGCGCGGTTTGTACGGATTGTGGTTCACCAATCCTCTACCAGCCAGCCGTGTATCGATGAGTTGGAAATATACGGCGCGGACGGCGAGCGTAACCTGGCGCTGGCCACCGGCGGTGCCAAGGCTTCGGCGTCGTCGTGTCTGCCGGGCTACGCGATCCATCGGATCGAACATCTCAACGACGGCAAGTACGGCAACGGCCAGAGTTGGATCGCGGCCGGCACGACCGCCGAGTGGGCTCAGATCGAATTGCCCGCGACCCGATGGCGGATTTCGCTGCCGAGAAGATCTACTTCGGCTACCGGACGTCGAAGGCCGACTACTTTCACCTGATGGCGATGGACAGCGACGGCAGCGGCGCCAGCCGACTTACCGACGGGCCGTTCCACGATTACTATCCGTGTCCGCTGCCGGACGGCGGCCTTGCCTTCATTTCCACGCGATGCAAGGCCCGATTCCTGTGTTGGCGGCCGCAGGCGTTTGTGCTCTTTCGGATGGAGTCCGACGGCAGTGGCATCCGCCCGCTGTCGCACGCCAACATCAGCGAGTGGACGCCCGCAGTCATGTGCGATGGGCGGATCGTATGGATGCGATCGGAGTATCTCGACAAGGGCGCGAATTTCGGGCACACGCTGTAGGCGCGACTACTTCCTTTGCAGCCACGCGCCGGACGACCGGTTCGCCCTCTACGTGATCGATCGCTATGGCAACCGGGAGTTGCTCTACCTGGACGCGGAGATCGGCAGCATGTGCCCCACGCCGCTGAGGCCGACGCCGGTGCCGCCGGTATTGAATTCCGCTGTGGCGCAGGGGGCGTCTGAAGATGAGGACCTCGGGCAATTCACGGTTTCCGACGTGTATCGGGGGCTGCCGCGGACGGTTCCGCGCGGCACGGTGAAATACCTGCGTGTCTGTGGCGAGGTCCGTAGCGAGCTGGCACGCTTGTCCAACGGCGAGTATCGGGCGGATCACGAGCCGTTTCAGGACTGGTACGCTACGCCGATCCACAAGGTCAGCGGGCCGCAAGGCTGGGTCCACTATTTCGACTGCCGGTACAACGTTTCTCACACGAAGGCCGACGCCGGTTCGTTCGGCACACTCAAGAGTAAGTTGTGGAAAGTGCTCGACGAGGGGCATTACGACGCGGCGCTCAGCCAGTCGCAGCGCCGGGCGGTGAAGTGCTGGATCGATCTGAACTGCCCGCTCTGGGGAGACTATCAGCTTCGCAGCGACCGCCCCATCGCAACCGCACTTAGCCCGCCGTGAGTAGACGGCAGGGCGGCGTATTTAGCCCGCCGTGAATACACGGCGGGGCAG
>JABMRB010001195.1 GCA_013202865.1 Candidatus Nealsoniibacteriota bacterium
ATCGCCGCCACCGACAAGAACTACTTCATCTATCGCGACACCCACGGCACGGGCGAGTGGCAGATGATCCCCTGGGACCTCGCCCTGACCTTCGGCCCCAACGCTTTGAATACCGACCGGATCGAAGCGACCGACGACAACCCGACCGACCACAGCAGCTATCCCTTCCTGGGCAGTTTGCAGTTTCCGTTCCACGGGCGAAAGAACCACCTCTTCAATGCGATCTTCACCCACGAACGCACCCGCGAGATGTTTCTGCGGCGGCTGCGGACCCTGATGGACGAATTGCTCGACCCGGCCGAACGCCACTACGAGAACCGCATCGACGAGTTGGTGGCCCAACTGGCCCCCGATGTCTTGCTCGACAAGGCCCGGTGGGGTGGCAACACGCATTTCGGCAGCACGGACTACACCCTTCAGGAGGCCACCGCACGAATCAAGAACGAGTACCTCGGTCCCCGTCGCACACACCTGTTCAGCAATCACAGCATCCACAACCCGGGCTACCCCAACAACGCCGGAATCCCGGACGCCCAGACCGGCAACCCGACCATCCAGTTCGGCTCGCTGGTCTTCAACCCGTCGTCGGGCAATCAGGATGAGGAATACCTCCAACTGCTCAACACCAACCCGTTTGCCGTGGATATTTCCGGCTGGCAACTCACCGGCGGTGTGGAAACGACCTTTCAGCCCGGCACGGTCATTCCCGCTGGCGACACGCTTTACATCTCGCCCAGCGTGACCGCGTTTCGCGGCCGGGCCACGGCGCCGACCGGCGGCATGGGGCTCTTTGTGCAGGGCTACAACGGCCACCTATCGAACTTCGGCGAAACGATCACGCTGGTGGCCGCCGACGGCCAGACGGTCGCCCAGAAGAGCTACCAGGGCAGCCCGTCGCCGCAACAGTTGCACCTGCGGGTCACCGAACTGAACTACAATCCCCACCCGGCCGATCTCGCGCTGGGCGAACTCGACGTCGACCCCGACGAGTTCGAGTTCATCGAACTGATCAACACCAGCGACACCGAAACACTCGATCTGGGCGGTGTCCGGTTTACCGACGGCGTGATTTTCGATTTCACGACTGCCGCTGCCGGGCCAACCCTGCTCGCCGCCGGATTCGACGCCGGTGCCGAAGGCTTCACCTATGCCGACGACGCTTTCAACGGCACAAACAGTGGCTCGCTGGCCTCCGGCAACTACGACTCATCCGGTGGGCTGACTGGCGGCGGCTTGCACGTAAAGCTCGGCCCGCATACCTCTGGCAACCCGACCTCCGGAGCCTGGTCGGAAACCTTCCAACTCACCGAACCTATAACGGTCGACGTCTCGCTGCAGTTTCGCATGATCCTTGGCACCGGCTGCGAGGCCGACGAGTTCGGTGAAGTGATCCTCGAAGTCGACGGTATTCGATACGGCAGCGGCCCGAACGACAGCCTCGTCTACCTCAACGGCGACGGCAGCACCGGCGAGAACGACGATACCGGGTGGATGAGTGCGAGTTTCACGGTCCCGCTCGCCGCCGGAAATCATACGATCACCGTCGGCGCTTACAACAACAAGCAAAACTCCCTGTCGCTCAACGAATACGTCGAGGCGTTCATCGACGACGTCGTCGTCACCGAAGTCATCACCGAATCGCCGCAACTCGGCCCTGGGCAAAGCGTGTTGGTCGTCAGCAATCGCAACGCCTTCGAGTCGCGCTACGGCACGGGCTTGAACGTTGCCGGGCAGTTCCAGGAAGGTCGCTTGGACAACAACGGCGAACGTGTCAAGCTCGACGATCTCTCCGGCAGCACGATCGTGCAGATCGACTATGGCGACAGCAGCCGCTGGCCCGGCCGCGCCGACGGCAAAGGGGCCTCGCTCGTGGCGGTTGACACGGCCGGCGACTACGACGATCCCGATAACTGGCAATCCAGCGTTGCCTATGGCGGCACGCCGGGCGGCGAGTCGTTGGCGGAGCAGGGCGTGGTCGTCAACGAGGTGCTTAGCCATACGGATTGGCCGCAGATGGATTCGATCGAACTGCACAACGTCACCGATCAGCCGATCGACGTTGCCGGATGGTACCTTAGCGACCGTTGGGGTTGGGATCCGCTAGTTGCCGGTGGCGGCAACGATAGTTACAGGAAGTTCCGCATCCCGACCGGCGTGCCGGCCGAGACGACCATCCCGCCGCACGGCTACCTTGTCTTCGACGAACACGACTTCAACCCCACGCCACTGGCCCCGGCACCGAACCACTTCGCGCTGGACGGGGCCGGCGGCGACGACGTCTGGTTGATGCGTGCCGACGCGGCCGGCAATCTGACGCACTTCGGCGACCACGTCGACTTTGGCGCCCAGGCCAACGGCGAATCGTGGGGACGATGGCCCGACGGGTGGGAGCCGGCGCCGGACGCCCGTGGCGCGTTCTACCCAATGACCACGTCGACCCTGGGTGAAGAGAACAGCGGGCCGCGGCTCGGGGCGGTCGTCATCAGCGAGGTCCACTACAACCCGGGCACGATGAACCCAGGCACCATGCCGGAAGCCGACGATTTGGAGTTCGTCGAGATCTACAACGGGTCGTCTGCCGCGGTCGACCTGAGCAACTGGCGGCTCCGCAAGGGCGTTGGTTTCGATTTCGCGGCCGGCGACCTGCTCGCGCCCGAGTCGGCCATGGTGATCGTGCCGTTCGATCCGATCCTCGAACCCGACAAGACCGCCGCCTTCCAGATGGCCCACGGCATCTCCGGGTCGATCGAGATCCGCGGGCCCTACAGCGGCCAGTTGCACGACGACGGCGAACCAGTGCAGTTGCGGTATCCCGACGAGCCGCCGTCGGACGATCCCGACTTCTACCCGGGCCTGCTGGCCGACGAAGTGATCTACGACGACGACGGGCCCTGGCCGCTCGCGGCCGACGGCACGGGCGCGTCGCTGCACCGCGGTTCGATCGGCGCATGGGGCGACGACGC
>JABMRB010001196.1 GCA_013202865.1 Candidatus Nealsoniibacteriota bacterium
GTTCGTTGTACCATTTTCGGCTATTGTTGGCGCTTTGCGACGAAGTTGGCTTCAACCTTTGCCAAGAGTTCTTCTGGTACAATCCCGCCAAGATGCCGGCGCCCGCCGAATGGGTAAACGTTCGGCGTATCCGAGTCAAGGACGCGGTTGAGTATATCTTCTGGTTGTCTCCGAGCGAGTTCCCCCACGCCGACAATTCTAAAGTCCTGCAAGAATACAGCAAAGACATGGAGCGGCTGATCAAGCGAGGAGTGAAGAAGACCAAGCGACCATCGGGCCACAACATTACGAAGAAGTTCGGTCGGGATCGGGGCGGGTCAATTCCCCCCAATATCATTCAGTGCGGCAACAATGAGAGCAATAGTTCGTATATCAGGACGTCGAAGAAACTAGGCAGGAAGATACACCCGGCGCGATTCCCCGCTGAGTTGCCTCGCTTCTTCATCGAGTTCCTGACTGACCCTGACGATCTCGTCCTCGATCCATTTGCCGGTTCGAACACTACGGGAGCCGTGGCGGAACAACTGCGACGTCGCTGGATAGCTGTTGAAAAGAGCCGCGAGTATTGTGAGGATTCCGAGTTGCGATTCAAGTGCCCGGCAGATGAGAACGGAAAGACCCGACGACAGCCTTTGCTGTTCGAGGTGTGAATACTCAGAATCTGAGAAGGCGTACCGGACTCGGGCGCTGCGGACGCCGTGGGCACAGGCGGCTCGCCAGTCGCCATGCAGGCGAGCCGCCTGCACCACGAGATGGGGGCTATCCCTCGACCTTAACCTTCTTGGCGAACCTTGCGACCGTGCTGGTTAGCTTGTTGCGGTCGATCGGCTTGCTCACGTGGTGGTTGCAGCCGGCATCGAGGCACTGCTGGATGTGATGCGACAGGGTGTGGGCGGTCAACGCGATGATCGGGCCCCGGTAGCCTTCCTGCCGTAGTCGCCGGGTCGCTTCCAGACCGTTCATCACCGGCATGTCGATATCCATCAGGACGACGTCGAAGGGTTCCGGGCGGTCGTTGCCCTGTGCGTCCGGCCCGGTGGCGGCCAGCGCCATTTCCATGGCTACCTTCCCGTTGTCCGCGATCGCCACCTCGGCTCCCGCCTTCCTCAGGAAGAAGGCAAGCAGCCGCTGACTGTCGGGGCTGTCCTCGGCAAGCAAGATGCGGCAATCCAACTTGACTTCCGGCTTCGGGCGGCTTGCGTTCCGCGGTTTCTTCTCGACGATCTCCTCCGGGGGCCCGTCCAACATCGGCACGCCGCCGAGCGGCCCGGTGGCAATGGTAACCCGAAACGTGCTTCCTCTACCCGGGGCACTGGTCACCGAGATGTCGCCGCCGAGTTTTTCGGCCAGCCGCCGGCTAATCGCCAACCCTAGCCCGGTGCCGCCGAACTTTCGGGTCGTCGAGATGTCTGCCTGCGTGAAGGGGCGAAACAGGCCGGTGATCTGCTCCTGCGTCATACCGATGCCCGTGTCGACGACGTCGAACTGGAGCCTTGTTTCGCTCTCGAATCCGTGTACGAGTTGCACGACGAGCCGTACTTCCCCACTGTCGGTGAACTTCACGGCGTTGCCGACGAGGTTGATGAGGATTTGCCGGGTGCGCGTCGGATCGGTCGTCACCGTTTCGGGGATCGGGCCGTTGTGCTGCGCGATCAGTTCCAGCCCCTTAGCGCGGGCGCGGACTTTCATTAGCGAGGCGACGTCGGCGATGATCTGTTGCGGCGAACAAGGAACTCTCTCGACTTCGAGTTTGCCGGCCTCGATCTTCGAGATATCGAGAATGTCGTTGATGATTTCTAGCAGGTACTCCCCGTTTCTGCGGATGGTGGTCGCGGCATCCACGTTTTCCGGCTTTTTGAGACTTTCCAGGAGCACGTCGGCGAATCCCATGATTGCCGTCATCGGCGTGCGGATTTCGTGGCTCATCCCGGCGATAAAGTCGCTTTTCGATTGACTGGCCCTCTCGGCGGCCTGCAAGAACTGCTCCAGGGCCAACTGCTGCGATTCCAGCGTCATCCGTTCTTCGCGTTCTTGAATGGCCTCGATCATTGATTCCGTATGTGCGGCCCTGAGCGTGCTGTGTTCGGCCCGGAGGTGCTTGTTTTCGGTGTATACTTTCCGCCGCTCCGCCCAGCTTCGGACTGCGACGCTTGCCAATTCGCCGCAGGTAACGAGCGTTGCCCGCATCGGCGCGAGAACGTTCTGTGCGGTTTCGGTCAGGCAGATCGTACCGCCGAACAATTCCCATTCGTCGCCGCGGGTCAAGCGCACGCCGAACGCCGTTTGCGAGTCGTTTGCGTCGGCGATCTCGCAGGTGCAGAAGGGGCCGTCGGCGAGCCGATTCGCCAATTCTTCGGCCACCGACGTGGCCGAGTCGGCGTCGAGTTCCGAGTTTGGATAGTCGGCGGCAAAGACGTTCCCCTTGGAGTCGGCGAGCAAGAGCAGCGACGGTTTCAGATCCTCCAACAGTCTCGCCACGGTCGCCAGAGCCCCGGTGCCGTCTTGATGGTGTTCGACCGCTCGCAGCAGATCGGCAATACCTTGCATCGACGTTGCCCCCGAAAAGTGTCTAGATACTGAAGAGACTGGCATGGTTCGAGATCTCCTGATCGAGACCCTCGGACAAGACCTGGACGTCGTCTCGGCCGAGCGAGAGTCCCTCGAGCGCCGGGCGCGAGAACGTCACCAGTTTCTTGCCGACCGAGCTGATGTCCTTGAGCGTCGCGATCAGGTTGGCCATCTCGACGCATCGCACGGCGTCGATCTGGTCGCCTCGGTAACTTGTCGACGCGTGATGATATCGAATTGCCGCGATCACCGACTGGGGAAACCCCCACTTCTCGGCAATCGTCTTTCCCAAGACCGTATGGTCGAATCCCAGGTGCTCGCGTTCGGTTTCGATCAGGGGCTTCCCTTCCTGGAGCGATCCCATTGCGGCGGCGAACGGACCGTGTACGTGCTGATCCTCGAGGATGATCCCGACGTCGTGCAGCAACCCGGCCAGGAAGATGTCTTCGAAGTTTTGGAAACTCAGCCGCAGGGCGATCAGCCGCGAGCAAAGCCCGACGGAGACGAGATGCCGCCACAGCGCCTCGCGGCTGTAGGTCCCCATCGCTTCCTTCTGCTTGAACAACTCGCTGACTGCGGCCGTCACCGCCAGATTACGGACCTGCTTCAAGCCCAGATAGGCGATGGCATGCTGCAGATTGGTGACCCTCTGGCGCACCGCGTAGGCCGACGAGTTCACGCACTGCAAGACCCTCGCGCTGAGCGCGGCGTCGCTCTCCATCGCTTCCTTCAGATCGGCCGCCCCGGCGTCCGGGTCGTTGGCCACCTCCATCACCTTTAAGGCGACGTGTGGAAGTGATGAAATACTTTGTATCCGCCGGACCACCTGATCCAGGTTCGGCAATGCTGTCGCAGTCTCCGCCATCGGCATAACGAACTCCTCGCGTTGCACCACTCCTCCGCGTTGCACCACTGCTCCGCGTCGCTCCATCGGCAAGGCGGATCGGTTTGCGGAAGAAACGTTGAATCGGACCGGGCGGACGGTCGCCATCGGCGGGCGAGCGAACGCAAGTCTTCCAATCAACAATAGGTTACGCTTTCGACCCGGGAGAGGGCGGGCGAGAAGATTTCGACGGCTGTGCCGATTAGAAGGGCTGAATCGCCTGCCCTACATATACGGAATCGTTCCCTTCTTCTCCGCTTGCAGCCGCGGTAGATGCCGGTCCAGCAACGCGACGACGACGTCCGTGGCAGGCCGGTTCTGGTTGGTGGCGGCCGACTTCAGGCGTAGGGCCACTTGTTGCGGTAGCTCGACGGTGATTGCGATCTTCTCGTTCGGCTTTTCGATTGGCATGGGAAGGGTCCTTTGTTCTCGATGCGGCAATGCCACGTTGGAGTGGCCCGGGCTGGGAGTCGTCAGTTATCAGTAATCAGTTGTCAGTAATCAGTTGTCAGTGATAAACCAGCATCCGACAACTGCTAAGAACTCGTACAGGAACAACTTCCCGATTCAGTTCTCGGGTGTTGGCTCTGAGCTATGAGCTATGAGCAGTGAGCTATGAGCTATGAGTTTTCTCCTCACTGCTCACAAC
>JABMRB010001197.1 GCA_013202865.1 Candidatus Nealsoniibacteriota bacterium
GAGAATGACCTGCCATGTGTGATACTCCTAGGGGAGGAAATACCGAAGCACGAATGACGAATGACGAAGCACGAATGACGAAAGGTCCGACGATCAACACTTCGTCATTCGTCATTCGTGCTTCGTCATTTCCCCCAGGTCATTCGTGCTTCTTCATCTTCTCCTCCACTTTCTTTGCTTTCTCTGGTTCTTCTTCTTCGTTGAATAATTCGATCGCCCGGCGCCAAGCTTCCTTGGCTTTTGCCGGTTTGTTGGCTTTGAGGTAGGCGTCGCCGAGGTGGTCGAAAATCACGGCGTTACCCGACGGCCCGTCTTCCTTATCGAGCAGCTCGACGGCCTTCTGGAGTTCGGCGACGGCTTCGTCGAACCGGCCCAATCGATAGTAGGTCCAACCGAGGCTGTCGCGATAAGCGACGTTCTCCGGCTCGGCGTCGACGGCCAGTCGGACCATTTTTATGGCCCGGTGCAGATTTTTGTTTCCATCGGCCCAGAGGTAGCCCAGGTCGTTCGAGGCACCGACGTCGCCGGGGAATTCGTCGAGCACCTCTTCGAGCCACTGCTGGGCCTTGGCGTAGTCCTCCTTTTCCACGCAGAGAGCCGAGAGTACCAGCCTCGTCTCGCGGAGCACCTCGCGGTTCTCCGGCGATGCGTGATTGGGGTCGAACCGTTTGACCAGCTCGGTATACGCCTCGATTGCTTCGTCGTAACGCTTGGCGCGGTACAACACCCAGGCCTTGCGGGCATGGTAACGGGCCCTGTCTCTGTGTAGCTTGACGGACTTCTCCGCGGCAACCAGGGCCTCGTCCGTCCGGTCGTCCATCGCCAGCGCGCCCGAAAGATAGTAGTAGTAGCAGAAGGCCGCGTTGCTCTCGGGCATCACCTTCTCGTCGATTGCCCGCTGGAAGAGCTTGGCCGCCTCGGCCGCGCGGTCGTCCAACAGCAGCCCGATACCCCAGAGCAAGAGCGTCTCGGCCTTACTATCCGGCTCGGCTTTCATCGCCAGTTCAAAGAACTCGGCGGCCGTCTCGTGCTGCTTCTTTTCAATCGCCAGCAGAGCCATCGCCAAAGCCATGCCGTGCGTGAGCTTGTCCGGGTCCTCCTGCTGGATCTTTCTCGCCCGGTCGAATAGCTTGCCGACCAAGGCGTCGTCGGCGACGACGGCTTCGATCTCCTCGCCGAGCGTCTCCAGCACGCCGACGTCGTCCACCGCCTCGCCGAGAATCTCCAGCAGTGCTTCGTCGCGATTGGTACTGCGGTAGATGTCGATCAGCGCTCGGTAGCCGGTCAGGGACGGCTCTTCCTGCGCGAGCCCGCGATAGAGTTTCTCGGCGTCGTCCGGGCGGTCCGCCTCGCGGTACCGGCCGGCCAGGTAGTACGCCAGCGACACGTTGTCGGCGTCGTCGTCGTGAAGCTTCTCAAGCCGCGGCAACAGTTCGTCCTTCTTGCCCAACTGCTCGAGCACTTCGCCCAGCAGAGCGTACGGCGCCAAGCCTTCGTCGGCCAGGTGGTGCTCAAAGCAAGCCTCCAAGGCCTTCAACGCCCGCTTGGGTTGCTTGCGGCGGGCGTAGACCCGGGCCAGATTGAATTGAAGGACACCGTCGTCTTTAGAAACCCCGTGGGCGTTGCGGAAGGCCGACGTGGCCGGGTCGAACCGGTCGGCTAGCAGAAGACACTCGCCGAACAGGTTGTACGTCGCGCCGTCGGTACCCAGCAGGCGTTTCTTCCATTGCTCGTCCAGGCCGAACTGCTCGGGGTCTTCCAGGGCTCGGAGCACGACGTTGAAGTTGTCGGCGGCCTTGGCGTACTGCTCGGAAATGTAGTAGAGCCGGCCCATCGCCATCCGAATGCGGACGTCGGCCTTCGTTTCCTCGGTACCGGCACGGCCGGCCGCGACCGCCTCGTACAGCCGCGCGGCCGAAGTCCATTCGCCCTGCTTGTCGAGCCGATCGGCTATATACTCTATCAACGGAAGGCCGACGGATTGCAGGTCCTCAGATTTCATTTGCAGCATGTAGCGCGTGGCCACTGCCTCTCGCTTCAGCACGACGGCCATCGGGAGGATCGCCCGGGCGACCGCACCGGCTTGCGGATCAAGCCGCAGCGCCCGTTGGTAGTTCTGCAACGCTTCGGCGTATCTGTCCTTCCCTTCCAATGCACGTCCGGCGGCGAACAGTGCAATCGCGTCGATCCGGTCCCGCTGCTCGGGCGTTCGCGGGTGGGCCGGACGAAGCGGCTCGGGTACGTCGTCGAGGATCAGCGGATCGGCTGCGTGCGGTGCGGAGCGGCCCTGTTCGGCAGCCCGGGCAGCCGCGGAATCGATGCCGAGAGTCACGACGACCGACAAGAGCAACAAGGCCGGCACGTGCCGCCAGATAGAACAACAACCGGTTGCAGTTATGTACATGCGATCACACAAGGAGAGGTCGGTTTATCTAGCGAGGTTTTCGCTTGGAGAGTCCTTCGGAGGCCGACTTCTTATCCTTCATCGAGCCCGACTCGGAAGACGCCTTGACGTCGGCCTGCTTCTGGGACGCCGAGGATTTCTTCTTGGACGTCGCCGCGGGTGTCTCAGGCGAGGAGGTCGTCTTCTTGCCGTCGGGGTCCGTTTTCGACTTCGCTGCCGCCGACTTCTTCGACGGTTTCTTCCCCGAGCGACGCTTGGGGAACCGGTCTTTGCAATTCGGATCGATCTGCAAGAGGATCTTCTGTACGGCGGGTGAGAAGCGATTGGCGACGAAATCCGCACCCAGTTGATGGAGCATGGAGCCGAACTCGATACCCTTGGACTTGGCGACCGCCCGTTCCAACCCCGGAACAACGCGCCTCTTTACGTCCTTCTCGGTGACCATGTCGACGATGTGCAGGACCTCCACCTCGCCGACGCCGATGGGAATCGCATGGCCCCCCAGCGCCGACTGCACGACGTAGGAGACGACAAAATTCGTAGCCCCGTCGAGCTCCTGCAACCACTTGATCGTCGGGCCGAGGTTCTTCTTACGGCATTCCTCCAGATCGAAAGCGTAGGTGGCCTCGAAGATCGCTTGAAGCATGCGTTTGAGCCGGTGGGCCGCCGGTTTGGGGGCCGGCAGTACCGACATCACCTCGCAAAGCTCGGCGATCGAAGTTACCCGGATCTCGTTGAGATCGAAGAACGTGTGGACCACTGCCGCAAACGCCTCTTCCGCCGCCTGGTAGTGTGCGTCTTCCAGGCAGCAGGCGAACAGCACGTGTTCCAGCACGGGCCGCTGCATGTCAGGCAGCACCGGCTTGTAGTGCTTTTTGACCACCTTCAATACTTTGGCAAATTGTGTTGTGCGACTTACGGACGCCATGAGACTTACTTTCGGGTCGTTACGGGCTGGTCAATGGTTGTCGGGTTCCGGTGGAGTAGGTTCGCCCGGGGTGGACTCGTCCGATGCCGCCGTTTCCTCGGCCGACTCCGGACTCTCCTGCTTGGGCAATACTTCGGCGAGAATGCGGGAGATCTCGATCGATCGCTTCACGCCCTGGTCGAGGATGAACTGCAATCGCGGGGTGTATCGCAGATCGATCCGCTCGGCAACTTTCGCCTGCAGGAACCCGGCCGCGCTCTGCAATCCGTGCAGGCTGAGGTTCTGCTTCCTCTCGTCACCCATTACGGAAACGTGTATCTTGGCATGGCGCAGGTCGCCGGAGACCTCCACGTAGGTTACGGTCACGTCGCGGACGCGCGGGTCGTTTAGATCCGCCAGAATGGCCATACTGACCACGGAGCGAATCGCTTCAGCCGCTTTTTGGGCACGTCGGGACGGCATGGTTTGGAGACTCGGCTTAGGGTCCGCAAAAAACAAATTGACCGTTGAACAAAGGGGCGACCACTAGTCGGCCGACGGATCGCCGCCCGCACTGTCTCCGAGACTCCCGTCGAAGGTACGACCGATCTCCTCGATCTTGTAGACTTCCAGCACGTCGCCTTCCTTGAGGTCGTTGAA
>JABMRB010001198.1 GCA_013202865.1 Candidatus Nealsoniibacteriota bacterium
GCATAGCGCCAAGCCGTTGATTCACCCGGCCGTGCAGAACTTGCGCCACGTCGTCGACGGCTGGATCCCGTTCACGATCCTCGACTGCGGCGGGCTGAGCATGAAGTGGTGCAAGGACCTGATAAGTTCCGCGCAAGACACCGCCGACGCCGAGGTATCGTTCGAGCGGTTGATCGAGATGGCCGCCGAGGTGCCCGAGGGCAGCGACGGGCTGATCTTCTATCCCTATATGCTGGGCGAGCGACGCCGCGAGAACACGTCGGCCCGGGGCGGATACTTCGGCATCACGCTGAATCACACGGCAGCCCACTTCGCCCGCGCGGTGATGGAAGGCGTGGCACTGGCCATGGGGCGCGACGTGGAACTATTCCGCAGCCTGGGGCTGAACGTCGACCGCGTGTTGTGCGTCGGCGGCGGGTCGCGGAACCAGCTCTGGAACCAAATCAAGGCCGACGTCGTCGGCGCACCGCTGGAGTTGTCCGACGAACCGGAAGCAGGCATCAAAGGCGCGGCCCTGCTCGGCGCGGCCGGCGTGGGGCTGATCGGTGACCCCGGCGAGATCGCCCGAGATCGCCGCACCGCCTCGAAGACCGTCTCACCGCGCCCGGAAAGCGCGGCCTGCTACCGGGCCGCGCTGGAGGAATTCACTCGCGTTTACGACCACATGCTGGGCTACTGGCAATCGTAGGGTGCGTGAAACGCACCGGCAGGAGGAACAGACGATTGCGGTGCGTTTCACGCACCCTACGCCTTGCCGGCGCAGCGGAGTTTAGTCGAGCTAAAACTCTGCATTCCCCGGCGTGCGGGGGAAGGGGATGACGTCGCGGATGTTCGACATGCCGGTGATGAACTGGATCACCCGCTCCAGCCCCAAACCAAAACCGGCGTGCGGCACCGTGCCGAAGCGACGCAGGTCGAGGTACCACCAGTAGTCTTCCGGATTGAGGTCCTGGTCGCACATTCGCAACTCCAACACGTCGAGCCGTTCCTCGCGCTGGCTGCCGCCGACGATCTCGCCCACGCGCGGCACGAGCACGTCCATCGCGCAGACCGTGCGGTCGTCGTCGTTCAGCCGCATGTAGAACGGCTTGATCGTCCGCGGATAATCGTAGACGATCACCGGCGAGGCGAAGTGCTTCTCGGTCAGGTAGCGTTCGTGCTCCGATTGCAGGTCGACGCCCCACTCGACGGCAAACTCGAACTTCTCGCTGCAGCCTTTCAGGATCTCCACGGCCTCGGTGTACGGCAGGCGGATGAACTCGACGTCGACGATCTGCTGCAACGTCTCGATCACCGTCTTGTCGATCCGCAAGTTGAAGAACTCCATGTCTTCGGGGCACTTCGTCAGCACGTCGCCGCAGATCCGTTTCAGCAGCCGCTCGGCCAGGTCCATGTTGCCGGCCAGGTCGCAGAAGGCCATCTCCGGTTCGATCATCCAGAACTCGGCCAGATGCCGGGCCGTGTTCGAGTTCTCCGCGCGGAACGTCGGCCCAAACGTATACGCCTTGCCGAGCCCGCAAGCGAAGGTCTCGGCCTCGAGTTGCCCGCTGACGGTGAGGAAGGCGGGGCGATCGAAAAAGTCCTGCGTGAAATCGACCTGCGGGCCCTGCTTGGGCGTGTTATCCAGCGGCAGCGTGGTGACCTGAAACATCTCGCCGGCCCCTTCGCAGTCGCTCGCGGTGATCACCGGCGTGTGGACGTAGAGGAAGCCCTCTTCCTGGAAAAGCCCGTGGATCGAGTTGCACACGCAGTTGCGCACCCGGGCGATCGCTCCGAAGGTGTTGGTTCGCGGCCGCAGATGGGCAATCGTGCGGAGGAACTCGAACGAGTGGCGTTTCTTTTGCAGCGGATAGGTCTCGACGTCGGCCGTTCCGTGCAGAACGACCCGGGTGGCCTGGATTTCGGTGGCCTGTCCCTTGCCGGGCGACTCCTTGACGAGCCCCTCGACCGAGACACTGCATCCGGCCGAGAGTCGCTTGACGACCGCTTCGTAGTCTTCAAGTTCGGCGCCGGCGACGACCTGGATATTGCCGAAGCTGGACCCGTCGTTGAGTTCGATGAAGCTGAACCCGGCCTTGGAGTCGCGTCGGGTGCGAACCCAACCTTGCAGGACGACGTCGCGGCCGACGGCTTCGGCGCGGCGTGCTTCGGCAACGGAGAGTTTATCGGGCATGGGCGGTAACTCCAGAACTCACTGATTGAGCCGCCGGGCTTGCCCGGCGCGTGGGTGGCAAAACAAATCTTCAGCGGACGCGCCGGGCAAGTCCGGCGGCTAAATGGTTGTTGGTTTCCTTGGCGCAACGAAATGGACGGCCAGCATGACGACCACCAGGGCTCCGGCCAGCATCAGGCCGCCGAACTCGTTGCCGATGGCCTTGTTGCTGACGTTCCCCGTCTTCAGCCAGATCAGCAACAGGCTCAGTGCCGTGCTCGCGGCGACGGCCAGAGCGAGGCCGACGTTCCATGCCGCGCGGCGGACGCCCCGGGGCATCCGGTCGCCCAGGAGGGTCTCGCAGTTGATAATCATCATGGCGGTCGC
>JABMRB010001199.1 GCA_013202865.1 Candidatus Nealsoniibacteriota bacterium
CCCACTACCCACTACCCACTACCCACTACCCACTACCTTCCCCCGCAAAAACTCCACGCACTCGGCCGCGTCTTCCTCGGCGAGACTGTGTAGAATCAGGGGGCCCTCGAAGTTGATCTTGTTCAGCAGGCCGATGTAGTAGTCGTAATCGAGCACTCCCTTGCCGGGGGGCACCTTGCCGATGCGGCCGTCGCCGTCGATGCCCTTGGCGTGGGCGGCCGCAATGTCGCTGCCGAGCAGATCGAACGCCTCGCCGAGAACCTCGTGCATTCGCGGCAGGTCGTCGGCGCGGAACAGGTTGGCCCCGTCGATGATAATCTTCAGCCGCGGCGACTCCATCGCATCGAGCAGACGCCGGGCCTTAACGGCCGAATCGATCACGTTGGATACCTCCGGCTCGACGCCCAACGCCACGTCGTACCGCTCGGCAATCTCCAGTGCCTCGGCCATCATGCCCACCAGCTCGTCCCAGGCCTCCGGCGTGTCGTTGTCCGGATGCGCCCGCCATAGGTCGTCCGGGTCGCGGGTGCCCGTACACAGCGAGACAATCGGCGCCCCCAGCCGCGGCGCCACCGAAGCCACCGCGTCGAGTCGCCGCAGCCCGGCCCGCCGCACGTCGACGCTCGGATGGATCATATTGAACGTTGCCGAGAGCGTGGCGATAGCGATCCCGCGCGACTCGAGCGCATCGGCGATCCGCTCGCAAAGCGCCTCCTCGATCCGCTCCGGCATCGACGGCAACCCGGCCGCCAGGAAGTTGAAGTGAACGCATTTCAGATCAAGCTCGGCCACAGCGTCGAGCGTCTCCTCGAGCGTAGGACGACGAAACGTGTTGACGTGGATTCCAAGTTGCATGGGGGAAGGTAGTGGGCAGTGGATAGTGGATAGTTTGCAGGGATTAGAACGCCCCCCGACTGCGTTCGGGGGGGTAGGTGTCGATCCAATTACGGTGCCAATTCAAGCACCTGATTCATGCCCCCGTCGGCCTCGTATCGCCGAACGACAATCGGCCCTTCGGCCTTCGGCAAACGCAACTCGACGCTCTCGCCCGCGAGCAGCGCCGCCTTCAACACGTAAGCGCCCGGGCTGCCGGTCAACTCTACGTCACGTGGTACCTCCGCGCCCACGCGGTGCGGCCGGTAGATCGCAACGAACTCGGTCGTCTTGCTCTTCTGTGGCGTCGTGGCCGTCAGGTGCCATTCTCGAAGCGTGATCCGCGGTCGCGGGTTCGGGTCGTATTGGTCCGTCTGAGCGAACGTCAACCTGTCCGGAGCCAACAGCGAAATCGAACATCCGACGTCGCCCACTCGGAGTTGCACGTTGCGCTGGTCGGCCACCTCGAACCGCTTCGTCGCGTGCAGCCAATACTCGAACGTCGACGCCTCCTTGGCCGCCAGCCGGTCGTAGACGACGATCAACTCCGGCTTGACGAAGATCACGGCCCGGGTGAACCGGTCGAGCACGTCGTACGCCTCGCCCGCCTCGCCGACCACGACGTCGATCGCCGGCGTGGTGCGAAAGGCCGTGATCCGCCCGAGGGCCGACGCCGTCCGCTTGCCTTGCCCCCGGCCGCCGACCGTGATGTTGTTGACCGATCGGGTGCTCCACATCCAGTTGCGATGGTGATCGCTGCCGTAGATATCGCGGTAGCCGCTACGGATCAGCAGCCGTTGTCCGTAAGCCCAAAGCAGAAACGAATTGTTCGCCTCGTACCCGTGCGACTGAGTTCCAAAGGGGCTCGACTTGAACACCACCTGCACGCTTTTGCCGGCGTCGTCGAGCCGCGTGTTGAGATAGGCTTGCCCGATGCCCCGGAATAGCCGCGAGCAAGGCAAGTCGTCCGGCGCAACCGGCTCGACCCGGGGCAGCGCTCCGCGGACGAACCCGACGTACCCGCCGGCGTCCTTCGGCCCGCCCATCTGCTCGACGTACCACTGCCAGTGTCCGTTGCCCGACTGGGCCGCCAACTGGCTCGCCAGCGGCACATTGGCCCGCGCCGTCCGCCGGGCGACCAGATCGCCCAATCCGCCGCCCGTTTTGCCCGGCGGCATCAGGTACATCGGATAGTAACCCACCGACGCGAAATAGGGTTTCTCGTAGGCGTTGATGCCCACGGCCGATCGCATTACGTCGGCCCACCAGGTGAACCGGCCCACGTAGCTGCTCCAATAGCCGGCGCCCTCGTGCCACCCGCCGTCGTCGTCCGACCAGACGGGATAGACGTTGAAGAAGACGTTCATCGCAAACCAGGTCCAGTCGTCGGCCGCGGGGATCTCGCCATGGAAAGCGATCCCCACTTCGCCGAGGAAGTGCCACGCCCGATTGCTGTGACTCGAATACGGACGCCACAGATGCCGTGGGCAAAGGTGGCGATACATCTCGTCGCCGCGAATCTGCATCACGCGACGGCACGTCTCGCGTTGCTCCTCGTTGAGCAGGTCGTGGACGTAGGAGTACGTCCGGGAGAAATAGTAGGCGTAGGGCATGCCCGCCTCGTCGTTGTAGCGATATCCGGTCGCGCCGTGCGGGTCCCACGCGGCACAATCCATCAGGATTCGCACGGCAAGCTGCCCGTACTGCTCCTTGCCACCTAGCAGCCGCGCGAAGCCGAGCGTGGCGGCGCCGTCGAGCGCGGCGATCGTGTAGGTGCGGTTACCCCACCAAATCTTCCGCCACGGCTCACTGTGGCTGACTGTGCCGGCAGGGTACGTCGGCGGCTCGGCCGTCGGTGGCGGATGTTTCAATAAACGTTCGCACTGCTCGACGAGGTTCTCGAATCGGGCCTTCATGGGCCCCTGAGCGAGCTGGCGCAACCGTGGCAGGTCTTCCGGCCGGACGAACAGCCGCGGATGCGACTTGGGGATACGCTGGAGCAGGTCCTTGCGCGACGGCATCGGCATCGCCACGGCAGACTCGCCGATGCTAAACGCCCGCGGACGGCTCCAGGCGGTCGTGTTACCCTCGGCGTTGGTGCCGCGATAGTGCCACGTGTACTCGCCGGGCGGGAACGTTCGTGGCGGACAGTGGACGTTCAGTGCGACGGCATCCGCGTGATACTCGATCTTCTCGAAATCGCCGCCACGCCCGCATTCCAACTCCCACGAGACGATCCCGTCTTGCGGTCGCCAGCAGAACCCGGGCGGATTGACCGCCGAGACGGCCCCGTCCGCCGGTCGATATCCCCACTGCGAATCGTCCGCCGGACGTTGGTCCAACTCGGGCGGTGCCGCGGCGAGCGCTGTGCAGGTCAGGAGCACGGAGATCGAAACCAGGCTTCGCATGACGGTTGTCCTCTCTAGACGAACTGGGCGTACGAGCATCCAGCAAGCCTACGCGACCAACGCAGCAGACGCAACGCCCGTGGCGAGCCGCCGGGTTTATCCCGGCGCAGACGAAACGATGGCAGAACACCGAGTCAGCGCGGGGGCAAACCCCGCGGCTCGCCTTGTGTGCCCCCCCCGATGGACTGATTTTGGGGCGCGTGGAACGTCATCTGGGACATGGACTTGTTTTCAATGGCTTGCCTCGGGTCCGCAAGCCGATATAATGGTTTCGCGGGTGCGGAAAGGGGGCCTTGAGGTCCTGGATACGCGTTATTCGGGCGATGGCCCTGGAGTTTCGAGGAAAATGATTCGTGTAAAACCCCTGTTTTTTAGGCGTTTTCTCGATGTTTGCCTTTTTTTTCCGGCCCCAAGCCGTTTTGGCCTTTGACAAGCTACGGTCCGACCTGTATATTCAGAATCTTGTCAGGGTGACCCGGCAAGTTGGTAGTAAAGTTGGACAGGGGACGGGTTTCTCGATACCCCGAGTTGGCATACGAGAAACGCGTCCCCTGTCGAACTGACAGGGCTCCCAAGTGGGAGTATCGTTCTTTGACAATTTGGTTGTGGTAATTTGTGGCATCTCATTTTGGTGAATTGGAATCGTAGCATCGCAAGATGTTTCGCATCCGGTTCCCCGAAGCACTTAGATAGTCGAAGGCCGGTTCCGTGCGTTTTTTGGAATCGGCTTAGACTGAGAGCAAATACGTTACTCGGATCAGCGGAGTGCGAGGTCCAGGGAGAATGTGTGGTAGTTTACTGCCGTGCAATCAATCTGAGCTAAGCAGCTATCAACTCCGTAGCGGATCCAAGTGGCCCCACGTGGACCGGCACTTTTTTGGAGTGTTGAATTCATGTGGCCAAGCTACTAAGGGCACATGGGGGATGTCTTGGTGTCGGAAGGCTTTGAAAGGCGTGGAAGACTGCGAAATGCCCGGGGGAGTTGTCAAACAAGCGTTGATCCCGGGATTCCTGAACTGGCACGTGCTGAATTCATAGGTGCGTGTGGCTAACGCGGTGAACTGAAACATCTAAGTAACCGCAGGAAAAGAAAGAAAAATCGATTTCC
>JABMRB010001200.1 GCA_013202865.1 Candidatus Nealsoniibacteriota bacterium
ATCCGCAACGGCTGATGATGTCCCGCGAAGATGGTGTCGGTAAGATCATCGAAACAACGATCGCAATCACGGCAACGATATCGCTGGCGACAAACTTCGAGTCGCCCGGGTGCGTAAGTCCTGTGCCTGAAACAAGTTCGGTCAAGTGACACATGCTCCTGAGCGTCGTGATCGCTTGCCCCGAATGCCGGGCCATCGTACCACGCCACTTTCACCGCCGGCAGTTCGCTGCGTTCCGGGCCACGGAGAACACTGGATTCGGCGGTGCCATGGTTCCCGACAGAATACAGCAGATAAGCCTGATTGCTTGACACGCTTTCTCACCATAGTTAGAGTGTGTTCATTGGCTTGTGTGTGCCTTCTTCGCGCTTTCTGGAGTATGAAATCGTGGGAATCCTGTTTTCGGGCCGCCCGATCGACGGCCGCCGCGGTCGGCAGTTCACCATGGGTGCGGTTGGTCTACTGGCGTATGGCTGGCGGCGGAGGAAGTGATTTCGGGGTTGGACTCTGCCTCTTCGTCGAAGTCGCTCGGCCTCATGGTCACATCCTGAACCACCGTGATGCCTTGGAGTATGACGCTGGCGTTAAAGACTTCGCGGAGAGGGACGGAGAGGGGGGCGCGGCGTAGGTTTTAATGAGAGGCAGCCTACAGCCCGCCCAAACCCCTTCCACGTTCTTTGTCACGGCTAAACCAGCACGGTAAGAGCACAAAACGCGATCCGTCGCACTATGCCCCCCCAGGCCTACGGGAGGTATATACCAATACCCTATGCCGTTATAAAAAGGGGGCATGGGATGTTGAGATAGAAAGGTGTCGTAAGTCTTTGATACCAAAGACTTACGGCACGATAGGACAGACAGTCCTAGGCGGTGAGCGGGATAGACAACTCGCGACTCGACCCCAGCCACCCACCGCCAAAAGACAAGCTGTCTATCGTCCGCCCCTAACGTGGAATCTCTCGACCTACTAAGAACACCGAGCGAACCGGCGGCAAACGCAGTTCTACGTCGGTCACTTTGATACTGCCGCCAGTCGTCTTGGCCGCGGCGGCCGGGCTCATGTCGCCGTTGTGCGGGTTCCACCATTGCAGGTCGTCGAATTGCCCGCGCAGACGGACTGTCGTTTCGACCGCACGATCGCTCGAGTTGGCGAAGAACCAGACGTCCCGTTTGGCGATCCTGCGGTGTAGATAACTGAATTCGCCTTGGACCGACGCAGCGGGGAGTTGGTCGAGATCGGCAAAGCGGACGTCCGGCACAGCGACCGCCTCGTCGAGCACGCTCCGTAGCAACTCTTCCGACGCCGTCTGAAGAAACCATGCCCTGCCCCCCGCGGCGTTCTCGTTCCGGGCTACCATGGTGTCGCCACCGGGCAGCAGGTTGCTGCCGTCCGGGGCAAAGAGAGCGAGTTCGCGGATCGAGAGGCAGTCGGAATCGATCTCGTCGAATACCAGTCGCAATCCTTCGCATGTTTGCGGCGGCTCCAGCTTGAGGGAGAATGCGGCCCCAATCGTCGCGCCTTCGTGCAGGTCCGCCCAGGCGTCCGCTGCGTCGTTCTCCTCGCTTTCGCGATTCTTACGGACGTTGAGGCCTTGAAGACGGAATCGCCGGACCCGATCGAAGGCCTCGTTGATCTCGATCCGAGCGATCGTCTTAGGTTTGCCGAACTCCAGAGCGAGCCACTGGTCGTTGCCGCTTTGGGCGGCCGAATTCCACCGGGTTGTCGCCACGGAATCGATCGCGCGCTGCGGTGAATGCTCTGAGCCGGCGAAGCTCGACGACGCGCTCGCCTTGACCTCCTGCGAACGGGTCTTTTTCAATTGCGACAGCGTATCGTGGCCGAAGATCTCGCGGATCAACCGGGCGACTTCATCGCTCTGCCGCGGTTCGGCCGAGCGGTCCGGCAACCGCGTCGTGGCAATCACCTGGCCGCCGGCCCGGTAGAATTCAAGCACCTTTCGCAACGTCCCCACGCGGATCGCCCGCATGCCCGGCATCACGAAGACACGAAACTGCTCGCGATTGATCTTGTTTTCCATGATTAGCGTATTGCCGACGACTCGAAGTTTCGTCTCGACAACGTCCGGGTGGACGAAGGTGTAGTCGCGGCGCAACCGTAGCGAGAGCGTCTCACCGAGGTCCATGTAGTCGGCCTCTTCGGGCACCACGCCTCCGGCGTACGGTTTGAGCGGGCCGTCGAAATGGTACGCCGCCTGGAGCGATGCAATCGGATAGAGCACGGCAACGTCGGCTACGTGACGCGCCGGCGGTTGTAGCAGACCTTGAATCCGCCCAATGTACCGGTTGTAGGCGGGCAGCGCCTTGCCATAGAGCGGGTCGCGGTGCGAGAGTTCCGGCTGGAAGTTGATCTGCTCCGGCGTGGCGTCGTACCAGACGGCATGCGGAACAAACAGATTGACGCCTTTGGCCGCCTGATCCATCGCCTCGCGATAGAGCATCTCGATGGGGATTCGGCCTTCGCCGCCGTAAACCTCGGTCATGACCAACGAGCGATCGTAATTGTAGGCCGCCGAGGAGATGATCTTGTACATTTTCGAACCGCGGCCGTACTTGAAAACCTGATCGAGCCCGGGGATCGGTTGATACTGGAAAGCCTTCATCAAATCGCCGCAGAGACCGACCGGATTGACGATCTCTTCCTGGTCGAGGTGTCCGGTGAGCGGGACGCCATGCTCCGCAAGCCGCTCGGCGATCGTTTTGACGAATCCCTCGGAAAAGAGCGTTGCCCGGAATCCGAACAGGGTGTTGCGAGCCGCGGCCGTATCCGGGCCGATATCTTCCCACAGGGCCGGATAAAGTGGCACGGGGTTGAATCCGAATCGCTGCTGGAAGTACTCGTTGAAGCGGGGCGTCCAAGCCCTCCCGCCGTCGATCCAGTGGAACGTCGGCTCGTCATAGAAGGCCGAATCGATCGTCGTGCCGAAATGTTCCGGCATCGCCCGGCGGTAGGCCTCGTAGGTCAACTCGTAGAACTTGCCGACCGACTCCGGCTCGAGGTAGTCGACCAGCCCCCGAGCGCCGTCCGGCACGCAGACGAACGTCTGAATCCGCCACTCTCCCTCCGGCACGTCCCAGTGGAAGACGCCCTGGGAGAGTTGCGCGGAGACGTCCACTCGCTGCTTGTCTGCATCTCGAACCGCCACGACACCCATCAGTCGAGCGCCGTCGGGCAGCTTGACTTCCCGCTCGAAGGGGCCTGGTCCTTTCGCGCTGAAGACGGTCCGATCGAGCCGCTTGCTGAGCGCTTCGGGATACTGTTTTGCCAACAGGCCGCCCGCGTACCCGCTGGGGAACCAATACTCATCGTAGAGGCACATCTTCATCCCCAGCCGTTTGGCCGTATCGGCGGCGACTTTGTACTGTTGCAGGTACTCGGGGCTCATGAAGGGCAGCCCCGGCCCACGATTCCCCTTCCCGCCGCCGGGTAGAATCGCCACACCCGCGTACCCGATCTCGCAGAGCTTCTCCATCTGCCGAGCCGTTTCCTCGGCCGTGGGCAGCCCGTTCCAAAACCACAGCGGACGCGATTTGCGTTGAAGGGGCGGTTCGCGGAACTCGCGAGTCAGCGTATCCCATGTGTCGTCGGCTTGTGCATGAACCATCCCGGCCGACATGGGGCCGAGCGTTACGCTGAGCGTAGCGAACAGCGCTACGCTTACTCGCCAGATAGAACTCGTGTGTCGCATTGGTTCCTCCTTTAGGAAATCGGCCGCATCGGCCGACGCAAGGTTGCTGATGTCCGGCTGCATTATGAAGGCCCGTCGTGCTTGCTCAGTGCCGGGTGAAAGAAAAGGGCTAGGCTTCTCTTCTCTGTCTCTCCCAGCGGCGTGGCAAGAGAAACGACGAAGAAGGTGATTCCCGCAACAATAAAGGACACCAGGAATCCGTTCAGGTTGCACAAAGACGCCTGGGGAAACAGGACCATCGGTTTACCACCCAAAGAGAGAAACGCGACGTTCATACCCACGCCGACGACCGTGGCGGCGATAGCGCCATAGCGCGTGGCACGTTTCCAGAAATAGGCACCCCAGAGCGGAAAGATCGTCACGGCGCTGATGCCAAAAGCGATCACGGCCAGTTCCGCGACGGCAGTGCTCGGATTCCAGGCGATGGCGACACACACGATCATGACGCCCGCAACGCACAGCCGGCCGAAACGGACAAGTTCCGTAGTCGCGGCCTCCGGCTTGAATAGCTTGTAGACGTCGTTGGCCATGTTGGTGGCATGGCCGAATACGACACCGTTGACCGTGGTCATTGCCGCCGCAAACCCGCCGGCAACCGCCAGCGCGGCGAGCCAGATCGGTAGCGTTTCCGCAGCGGCCAAACCGTACACCTTGTCCGCGTTCACCTCCGACACTTTACCACAGAGTTCTGGATTCTGAGCCAGATCCAGTGACCTTGACGCGATGCCGATCATGGTCGTCATGCCGATCACAACCACGCAAATAACACCGAACACGACGACCATCGTCTTGAATCCCTTGGCGGTACGGCTCGCGTACGCATGCATGTACGGCTGCGGAAAACAGACCGACCCCAGGCACATCGCCGAGGCAAATCCGAATAGCATCGGGTAACTCCAGATTTTCCCTTCGTTGGTGCCAATCTGAAACAACTCGGGGTGCTTCTCCGCGACAAGGTTCATCGTCGGCACGAACCCACCGTGCTCGGACATCACCGCCACAAACAGCACAAACACCATCACCGTGAAGAACACGCCTTGGATCGTATTCACCCAGGCAGCGCCCTTCATGCCGCCCATAATCAGATACAGAGCAATGAACGCGGGCACGAAGAACAGGCCCACGCGATAGGAAACCGCGCTGTCGCTCATCACCTCGATCATCAGGCCGATTCCCTGGAGTTGAGCCACCAGATAGGGGATGGAGGCCACCAGCACGACCAGCGGAATCATCGCCCGCATTACGTTTCCGTACCGCTCGCCAAAGGGGGCGCCCATGGACATCCATTTCCTCGCGCGGCCCAGCAGGAACGTTTTTCGATGAATGAAGTACCAAAGGAATCCCAGCGGAACGAGATTCACGGTGAGAACGAACAGGGAACCGAATCCCATGCGGTATCCGAGGCCCGACATGCCGAACATGGCAAACGCGCTCAAGAACGAGGCGAGCAAGCTGAAGATCAGCACGAAATAGCCGAGGCTCGAGCCGGCCACGAAGTAATCGTCCGCAGTCCGCGTGAACCCGCGGCGGAAGGCTACGTAACTGACAACGACGGAAATCAAGCAGATGCCCGTGATAATTGCAATTGCATACACTACTCGGTCTCCTTGGCGGGCGTGGCATGATCGGTGTCCACCGCTTGCAAAGCAGCGATAATGTCCGGGAGTTCTTCGTCGTTCATCGCCAACCGGCTATGGAACAGATAGACCCACTCCAGAACGAAAAGCACGGCACTGACGGCCAACGCCGCAAGGGCCCAGGACGGAACGCCGAAAAATCGCGGCACCGGGCCGTAACTCCCGTAGCCCAAGGGACACCAACACAACAACGTCAGGACGGAGAACGCAAACACGTACGCTCGATTCTGCCAAGTACGGCTTTTCTGTTTCATTGAATGGTTTCTTTCCGCTTTAAGGAAAAGGAATCGGAACTGTGCGAAAACGGCCGACATTTGCGGACGTGTGCGTTGCACGCACCCTACTTTGCCACGTCGATCAGCGTGGCATCGGTCGTGCTGACGACGTCCACGTCGCCGCGAGGCTCTCCATTGACAAACTCGCAAAGATCGATAAACGCTACCTGTGTACCAGGTGTCTCCGCGAGCAGGTCGGCCGGAAACGTGAACGTGAACTTGCCCTTGCCCGCAGGAAACGAACTGCCCAGGTGATGGTACAATCTGAAGTGTTGGGCGGTGAACCGCAGCGCGAACTTGCCCGAGCCGCCGCCGCCGGAGGAATTGCGGTAGGAGACGGTCCCCGTGATCGTCCCCTTCACGTCGAGATCGGCTGCCCCGTCGATCTTCAAATCGAACAGTTCGATACGGGGCGTCCTCGGCTGTGCCTCGTCGGGTGCTCCGCCGAGCATCCCGGCCGCCATCTCCGGTGTTCCGGCGTTATCGGCGAACTCGCGGGGCAACTCGAAGACGAAGAACTTGCCGTGCTGGCCCGCCAAGAAGGTCGTCTTCCCCGACTTGAGCAACCGCGACCCCAGTTTCACCGTGAAGTGCCCCCCCTTGGCCACACAGTCGGCAATTTGCTTGCTCACTTGCAGGACCATCTTCGACTCCGGCCCCTGCGTGTCGTTCTGCTCGAGCCAAGTGAGGGCCTCTTTCGAGACGTTACTGCGGGGGGGCGCCGTCGGCACACGCTCCCGCGGCTCGTCCTTTGGGACAGGCAGAGACGGCAGCGGGGAACCGGGGCCGGCCAGTGGGTTGGGATAATCGTTGCCGACGAGCAATTGCACAAACGCCTGGTCCGCCTTGCTGAGCCGACTCAGCGGCACCTGGATCTCTTGATCGCCGGTTTTCAACAATCGCAGCTTGTCGGAGACCGTTCCGCCATATCGGGCGTTGATCGTGTGCGCCCCACCGGCGTCGACCCATTGGCGTAACAGGGCCCCGTCGGCACCCTCTCGCTTGGCACCCGCCAAGAGGAAAGCCACGATGTCGTCCGACGGCACGGCAAAACCGGCCCCTTCGATGCGGCCCTTGACGGCGACCATGCCGATCACCAGACCGCGGCTATTGAACATGGGGCCGCCACTGGAACCGGGATTCACGGAAGCCGACGTCTGGATGAAGGTTTGCCCCCCCAGATCGCGACGCGGATTGCTGACGATGCCCTCGGTCATTGTGTGATCGAGAATGGCGGCCCCCAGTCCGGGGTTACCGATGATCGTCACGTGTTCACCCGATTCGACCTTCCCGCCGGTGGCAAACCGGACGCTACGGATCGTATCGGGCAACTTGACCTCCAATAGCGCCAGGTCCTTCTCCGCGTCGAAGTACAACAACCGGGCGTCGGTCGACTGCAAGACAACGCGATCGGCCGAATGCCGGCGGTAGGAGACCGTGATCCCGCCACTCTCGGGCAGACAATGCGAGCAGGTGACGACACATCCGCTACTGCCCACCACGAAGCCGGTGCCCGTGCCCTCGTCGCTGTGGACCACCACCACGCTGTCGGTGAACCAACGCCCGATGTCCTTCGCCGACATCGCCTTGCCTGGTCCGCCCTGAAGGGAATTGAGCCTGTTGAGAGCCACTTTGGTTATCGGCTTGATCCCCGGCGTCACGTCCGTCACGACGGCCGGTGGTCGTCGAATGCCACCACGAACGGTGGTCAATTCCGTGGCCGTCAAGTTCAGCGGCACGGCGCGAAGGAACCTCGGCCGGCCTTGCTCGCTGAGCGTGAAGACCAGGTGCTTGCCGTCGGCCGAGAACATGATGCCGTGGACCTGGGCTTCCCCCAGGCCCTTGGAGGTGAGTTTCAACCGGTCTTCAGCTATCTTCCCCGTGCGACGGTCGAAGAGTACCGCGCTGCCCCCGCCGGGTGAAGCGACTAGATTGAGCATCGGATGATAGGCCATACTCGTGCAACTCGCGACGCCCTTCATGGAATACGTAATCGACTCCTTTTCGTTCTCGAAGTCCATGACCGGAAGTGCTACGACGTTCCCCGCGAACGGCGGATACCCGACGTAGCTAAGATACGAGATGTGGGTCCCGTCCGGTGAGAGGACGATGCCGGACCCATTGCCGCCCGCTTCCTCCAACAACTGTTCCAACTCGACCTCGCCGCCCCGAAGGCTGTACCGCAACAAGATATCGATGCTGCCGTAGTCGGGAACCTCGAGCAGCCGCCACCCCGGATTGATGTGGAAGTGCGAGCCTCGCGTGTAGATATCCTTGAAACCGGCATAGAGATGCCGGCCGTTCGGGTCGACGGCCAGGAAGCAGCCAAAAACGCCCGGCAATTCCGTGATCTCGCCGGTGCGTTCGTCAACCTGCATGATATGCTGCTCTTCCAGCGAGTTGTCTCTGATCTTGTCGACGCTGTTCTCCACCGACACATAAGTCACGCTTCGCACAGGGTTCAGCGCCACGCCACGAATCCTGCGGTACTTTGAAAAGTCGACTCTCTTGGTGACCTGCAGCGTCTTTTTGTCCAGCAGCAGGAGTTCCATGCCGCTGACCGCCACGTAACGGTCGGACCTCTCGAGCAGGTGGGAGCAGAAGTGCGGAAGCCGCTGAGATTGGACGATCGTCTTCGCGTCCGCAGAGAGAGTCTCCAAACTGCGGCCTTGCAGCAAGAGCAACGACTTGCCGTCGAGCGACCACTGCAAGCGGCCGTTGTCTTGTAGCAGGTCGACGCCGACGTACTGCTCGATCTTGGAGAGGTCGCCACCGGCGTCGGTCGCGAGTTGCTTGTCGATTATCTCGATCGTGAAACGGTCGATCGAGGTCTTGCCGTCCGCCACGATCTTGACTTTCAACTGATAGGTTCCCGCCTCCCCCGTCGACGGAGTCCAGGAGACGACGCCGCTGCTGGAAAGCGTCAGCCCCTTGGGACCGGACATCAGAGTACACGTGCGTGCCGCGTCGTCGTCGAACAACGCATGCGTCAAACGCTGGCCTTCGACGCCGCGAGCGACGATGGCGTCTTCCTCCGCCGGATTCTCTTCCGCCGGGGGCTCTGCCTCCGCCGGTTTGGCGATGGGGGACTCGCCGAAGGCCGCGAACTGATGATGAAAAACCTCCTTCGACTTCTCGTCCCACAAGTAGATATAGAGCCGCTGCCCGAGAGTTACCGCCACCGGGTGACTTCCGGCCATGGAGTAGCAGCGGCCGCCCTGATACGACTTAGGCAAACTCGCGGGCTGGCTTCCCGTTGAGGGCAACCCGGTGCGGAGCAATCCACACGTCAGCTTTCCGTCGCCGAGCACGTAGAACATCTTTCGCTTGAGGTCGGGGATCACGATCCCCGATTCCTTGCCGTTGATCACTGCCGGCGGCATCCCTGCACGAACCTCATGGTGACCGAACCAATACTTGCCGAAATAGCCGGCCACGACGTTCCCGCTACAGCCGTGGGTACCCATCTCGGTACCTTTTCCTTCCAGCAGGTTAGGCAGATCGGCGCCGTGGATCGTGTTCTCGCGCCCCGAACCGGTGAGAACGGCGTAGCGACCGACGGCGTCTGCGTTGGTTGCGCTGCGCGAGAACGTCTTGATATGCGAGTCTTCGTTGACGTCGACGACGTAGCCGGGCGACTCCTTGCCGTCTCGCGCATTGACGATGATCTTCCCCTGGAAGTGGGCCCCGCGTGGCGCCGTAATACGCGTGGCCATGGGGGCGCCGATCTGTAGTTCGTCCTCCAAGCCCCACCCGGAGGCCTGAGTGTAGACCTGAATCGACCCCTCGGAAGCCGTTCCGACAAAGAGCTTCCCGGCGCGATGCATCAAGCAAGTTGGCCCCGGCACGTCGAGCGACTTGATCTGCTTGGCCGTTTTCACGTCCCAGATTGTGACGAGGTTCTTCTCTTGGTGAGCCAGAAACAGAACCAGGCCGTCCTCGGAGACTCCCATGGTGGTCACCAGGGCATCCGTCGTCAGGCGAGTGAACACGCCGGCGACGACCTCCTCGGGCTCGCTCTCCTGTCCCGAAAGACGGCCGCCCGATGAGAAAGCCAACAGCAAAGCGACCCCGACACCACTCGCCAGCGATTTCCTGAACATGAGACCCTCCCGTGAACGGTCACACAAAAAGCCACCGATTGCCGAGATCCCCCACAATCTCGAACACCACCCAGCAGATACTCTACCATCTGCATCGAGGGGCGGCAACGCCAGCCAGCCGGTCCCCACCGCCGGAGGAGCAAATCACGAGGGTAGCACCGCTGATTCTGCGGAGTTGGCATTGCGATCTCATTCGGTTTGTTCGCAGAATCGTCGGTGTGGCGCAGCCATGGGAGGATGCCGCCAGATGCCGCCCAGCATGCACGATACAACCTACGAGATGTTTCACGTGCCATTGATTACCACTTCCGCTACGACAATCCCCACGAGCAGCAACGCCGACACGATTGCAGCCTGACGGCTAACGTTCCCCTGGGCTTCAGCCAGACCGAAGTGCTCCCCTTGGCCATGCCACAGATACAAACCTAACGGTGCGGTGAGAATCCCGAAAAGCACCATGAGCCAACGTGGTGAGCCGTGCTGCATCATGACCCCCGTGTCGGCGCCGCCGTCGCCAGGACCGAAAGCAATGTAGGCGCCGTTGGCAATCAGGCAGAATCCGGCGAAGAACCGAAACAGGTAGACACCGGGGCACCGGCACACCTTGGCCACCAGGAAGACGAACACCGGCAGTATCGCTCCAACGATCGGCCCTGCCCACACAACAACCGAAGGATGCGGATTGTGGCCGATGTCCGTCCGGGAAATGATGCACGGATGCAGTGCCACCTTCATCACCTCGGCCTTCGTCAACCACGCGCCGACCACGTGGCCAAGCTCATGCACGACCTGCATGGCGAGCCACGAGAAGGCTAAGAAGGTGGCGATCAGTATGATCTGGTCTAGTCGTCTCATTGTCCCGCATTCAACGTCAAGCTGGGTCCCGTTCGTGGTACTATCCTTCCTCGGCAGGTTGGAAACGGCCCCACGACACTCAATCTGCCGCCACCGTGAACGCATAAAGCTTCGCGTTGCGAAGCTGGAACTTGAGCCGGATCACGCTGCCCCCGATCGCAGACAAATCGTGGCCTGCCTTCCATTGCGGCGTCCATCGCAACTGGTCCACCGCCCTGTTCGACTTTGCATCACGGGCGGAGAAACCCGGCACCGGCCTGCCCTGCGCGTCGAGTATCTCAACGCGTACTTCGCCCCGGGCCGCGTCGACATTGACCGCCAACCTGCTGCCTTCGAGCTTGAACGGCTTCGTGACGACCGTTCCCGGCTCGTCCTTGGCCTCCAAGCAGGCGAAACCGTCCAGTCGCAGTTTCGCCAGTCCGATCTTCATGTCCCGGCCGATACTGTAGTGACGCTCGGCGGCTCCGCCGTAGTAGATCCAATGTTCGTCGTTGTGGGTGATGAACTGCGACGGCGGAAAGGCCCCGTCCTTGTCGAAGCTGCCGGCCGGACCACGCGGCACGAGCGGGCGGCGTGCGTAGATCCAGCTCTTGTCGAAATTCACGCCGTCGCGGCTCGTGCCGAGGTAGAAGTCCAGCACGTCCTTCTCGTGGCGCGTCTGGTAGTCGAACCCTTCAAAGAAGTGCGACTCGTCCATGGTGTAGACGTTCATCGGTGCGAAATAGATCCCCTCGTAGATCCAGCAGGTCATCCAGTTGAACTGCAAGCGAGGATTGCCCCACGGATTTGTCTCCTTCTTGGGATCGTCGACCACGATCTTATCGGCGATGGTTCGCCAGGCCATGGGATGATTCTTCAGGTCGTTGCCCTTGTCGTGAACCATGATCCGGGCCGAGCGATACTCTTTCGTCCCGCCCTGGCCGCCGACGTCGGTGCGGCACGTCAGCCGGTACTGCTTCATGATCGGATCCCATAGGATCTGGTCGAAGCAGTCGGCTGCCCGACCGGTGACGGGCTTGCCGTCGTTGTAGTCCGACCAATGGATGCCGTCGGCCGAATGGGCCAGGCCCGGCTGGCAGACCCTGTCCGTGTTGCTGTCGAAGGCCGCCTTGTACTTTTCCGGATGCCCCCACGGCACCGTCGGATCGATCATGCAACTGAAGCTCTGGCTCAGGTGAACGATGTTGTCCTTGCCGTCGCGTCCCACCAACGGTTTGGTCCAGTGGAGTCCGTCTTCGGACTCGGCGTAGCCGACGCCCGCCAGCCGCCATGGCATGTACCACATCTGAAACTTCTGGTCCTTCTCGTTCCACAGCACGGTCGTATAGAAGCCGAAATCGAGCGCCACCCGCGTGCCGTCCGGCTTCTTGCCGGTCCCCAGGTTGCTCTCATAGTCTCGACTGTTGCGCTGGCCGGGCGGCGGGATGAAGTCGGTCGGCAACGTCGGCTCGAGCACAATCCCGCACTTCTTCACCGTGCCCGGGCGGCGGGTAACGTTCTCCTTTCTTTCGATGACGTAATCGTCCACCATCAGTTGCTTTTGCAGGCCCACGGAGACCGGCTCTTCTGGCGTCGACGCGACAACGCTCAAAACAACAAGAAACACGCCCATTTGTGGTTCTCCTGAAGGAAAGGTGATCGTCGGCAAAGAATCGCGGCGCCGGTGCGATTATATCGACTAAGGGGCCGTCAAGGAATATCTCCGCGTTTCCCGCCGTAGGGCGGATTTTCAATCCGTCTAGCGGAACGGATTAAAAATCCGTCCTACGGTTCCGTTTCTCGACGGCCCCCGGTAGAATCTCGATATAGGCTACATCCGGCGCTTTGGACGAATTGAAAGGACCACGATATGTACCGATTCCAGAAGATTCTGACCTCGTGTTGCTTGGCAATGTTTCTCGGCGCTTCGTCTGCGGCCGCGCTGGCAGCAGAGGACGAGCGGCGCGCCAACCTGTGGGTCGACCTATACCAGGGTGAGCCGGTTCGGTACGAGAACGTGCTCGACGATCTGGCTGGTGTTCGCGTCATCTATCTGGGCGAATGCCATGCCCTGGAGAGTCATCACAAGATCCAGAACGCGATCCTACGCGACCTTGCTCGCAAGGATGTGTCGCTCGTGCTGGCACTGGAGCAGATGGAACACGTCCACCAGCCCCACTTGGACCGATACAACGTCGGGGAGATCGACTTCAAGAGACTGGCAGAACTCACCAAGTGGCCGGAGCGCTGGGGCAACTACAAGCAGTACGAGCCCATCTTGAAGACCGCCCGTCGCTTTCAGATTCCCGTCTTGGCCTTGAACGCAAGGTCCGAGACCATTCGCCAGGTTGCACGCAAGGGAGGCGTCGAGAAGCTCGAACCGGAACTGCGCAAAGAGTTACCGAAAGAACTGCAACTGATCGATCCGCCCTACGAGAAACTGCTGAACCTCCAGTTGATGGTTCACATGGCATTCACGGCAGAACGGTTGCGGCCAATCCGCGAGGCACAAATCTGCCGCGACGAAATGATGGCATCCGTCTTGTCCTCGTTCCTCGAGTCGAAACAGGGCAAGGATCGGACGGCCATCGTCTTATGCGGTGCCGGACACATCTCCTTCGGGCTCGGCACGCCCACTCGCGTGCGGCGCAGGATCCCCGATCTGAAAGACCGCGTCATCTTGCTCTCCCAAAGCGGCGACCTGGAACTCTCGCCCGAAGAACTGGCACAGGCACGGGAGATCGAGATCACGCACGACCAGCTTCGCGAGATCAACCGCCCCATCGCAGATTATCTCCACGTGAGAGCCTTGGCACGTCAAAACAACACACAGGGACACGATAAAGAAGGAACCGAAGATGAATAGAACACAAGCACAACGGTGGGGCCTCCTCCTGCTTTCGGTAGCGTTGTTATCCGTCGCCGATAACGCAAAAGCCGCCGAGAAGAGCAACGCGCCGGTCGAAGTCACCTCACCCGGCGAAAAGCTCCGCATGACCCTCACGATCGCCGATCGCGCAGGCAGCACGGGCTGTCCCGTGTATCGCGTCCTCTGCGGCAAGCGGGTTGTGATTGCACCCAGCGGACTCGGCTTGGAACTGGCCGACGGCACGCTGCTGACCGAAGGTTTCCAGCGGCTCGCCGTGATTGAGCGCGGCCAAAACGACTCGACGTGGAAGACCGTCTGCGGCGAACGGTCGGTTGTTCGCGACCGCTACCGTTCGGCCATCGTCGAAATGATCCCGCGCGACAAGTCGCACGACACGCTGCGTCTGGAGATCCGCGTATACGATGAGGCCGTCGCGTTTCGCTATCTTCTACCCGCCGTGCCCGGCAAGGATATGACGGAGATCGCTGCCGAGAAGACCCGCTTCCAATTCACCGCCGACCACGACGCCTGGGCCGTCTATTCGGCGCAAGGGGTCTATCGGCAGGTGAAGCTCAGCCAGATCAAGGGCGGGTGCGAACGCCCGTTGACGATCCGCGTCAGTGAGGTCTGCCGACCAGGGGTCGATGACAACCTCTACGTCGCGGTGGCCGAGGCCGCGCTGGTCGACTACGCACGGATGAAGCTCGCTCCCTCGGGCGACGCTCCGCTGGAACTGGTCTCGAATCTGCACGGCCCGGTCGCCTTGAAACGTCCGCTTCGTACGCCATGGCGAGTGATTATGGTCGCCGGCAGCCCGGGGGAACTGCTCGAAAACAACGACGTCCTCCGCAATCTCAACGACCCGTGTGCCATCGACGACACCTCTTGGATTCGCCCGGGCAAGGTGATCCGGGAAGTTTCGCTGAGCACCGCAGGCGGCAAACGTTGCGTCGACTTCGCCGTGAAATACGGTCTGCAGTTCATCGAATACGACGCCGGTTGGTACGGCCCGGAAGGCGACGCCGCGTCGGACGCCACGACGGTAACCCTCGACCCCAAGCGATCGAAAGGACCGCTCGACCTGCCCGAGGTGATCCGCTACGCCCGGCAGCATGGCATTGGCGTGATCGTCTACGTCAATCGGCGAGCGGCCGAACGGCAGCTTGGCGAGATCTTGCCTCTCTATCGGCGGTGGGGCATCGCCGGGGTGAAATACGGATTCGTCAACGTCGGGTCGCAAGAGTGGACGTCCTGGCTTCACGAGGCGATCCGCGCCGCCGCACGCAACCGCCTGATGATCGACGTTCACGACGAATACCGCCCGACCGGCTGGGAGCGGACCTATCCGAACTTCATGACGTCGGAAGGAATCGCCGGCGACGAGACGGCACCCTCGAACCAACAGACGCTAACGATCCTTTTCACTCGCATGCTGGCCGGGCCGGGCGACAACACGGTCTGCTACTTCGACGGCCGGGTCGACCGCAACGCCTCGCACGCCTACCAGTTAGCCAAGCCGGTCTGCATCTTCAGCCCATGGCAATTCCTCTTCTGGTACGACCGCCCGGAGCAGATGCACGACGAGCCGGAGTTGGAGTTCTACAAGCATTTGCCCACCGTTTGGGATGAAACCAAGGTGCTTCACGCCCGGATCGGGCAGTACGCCGTAATCGCCCGGCGCCACGGCCACGAGTGGTTCGTCGGCTGCATGAACGCCGGCCAGCCACGGACGCTCGACGTGCCGCTGGACTTCCTACCAGCCGGCCGCCGCTTCGACGCCCACATCTACCGCGACGACCCGACGGTCGACACGCGAACCAAAGTCCGCGTCACCCGCCAGCCGGTCGAAGCCGGCAGCGTCCTGCAAGCCGCCATGACGGCCCAAGGCGGAATGGCCGTGCGGCTGGTGCCGAAGTAGCATTCGCCCAACCCGTAGCCACAGCCACCCCCCTGTAGATGGATTCTTCCGGCCGAGTTTCCAAGAACTCTGAGAGTTCTTGGGGGGGCAGGGGCGGGACGCCCTAGTAATTCTCGCGATTTATGCTATTCTGAAGTTGTGTTGACTGTCCAAGGTCTCCGACATGGGCCGGGAACCAGACGGCTTGCGATGGGACTGACAAAACAACACAGAATGGGTTTGCCCTGAAAGAGATTGCCTACTTCCATACGCCGCACGCGGACGACTTGATGCCAGAGACGTCGGCCGAGCGGCAAGGTTACATTAGAGGCAGCTTTCTATGAATGGCCGTTCTAGCGCGTAATAGCGTTCTCTTGCGGCCTTAGTCCCTTTTCCAAGCCTGCTCGGTGTGCGCGCCGGCGCGGGCGGTGTTTGCCGGTGTGTGTCAGCCGATCGCACCGGCCACGATGGCGTCAATTCAGTTTTCAACTATTGAGGAGTAAGCTCATGACAAGAACAGCAATTCAATGTGTCGTCCTGCTTGCGGCGGTTCTCTTCGCCGCGTGCAGCGCCAACGCCGAGATGATCGCCCACTGGTCGTTCGACAACGATTTCACGGACTCGTCTGCGTCCGGCAACGACCTTTCCATCTCATTGGGCACCCCCAATGTCACGACGACGGCAGGCGAGTGGAAATTTGGCGGTGGTGCGGCCAACTTCACCGCCACGACCGCTAACGCGGAACACCTTGCCCTGGATACGCCGATCACCTTCGCCGCAAGCGACCCCTGGTCCGTGTCATTCTGGGGTCAACGTCGAACAGGAACGGACGTGACGACGGGAATGGTTCTCGGCGACCTGACTAAGAACGATTTCATCTGGACGATGGACGTCGGCTCGGCGGTTAGTACCGGCGGCCTGCGGTTTCGTAACAGCAGTGGAGCGAACGCCGACTTCGGCAACATGGACGACGACCAACAGTACCACCACTGGGTTGTGATTGCGGACGGCAGCGGCAATGCCACCTGCTACCAGGATAATGTCTCGAAGGGGACCGTGGCCGTCACCACAACGTTCGACGTCACCAACGTCGGGCACGCGTACAACGCCACCAAACAATCCTACAATGGCCAGATCGACGAGTTGTATATCTTCGACGAGGCCATCGGTTCGGACGTCGTCGCCTCGCTTTTCACCAGCAACCAGATCCCCGAGCCGTCGACTTTGGTACTGGCAGTCGCGGCCGCGCTGGGCGGCCTTGTGATGCTCCGCCGCCGGAAGTAGCTGCGGATCATCAGGCCGCGTGTAATCCGTCACGAACGCATTCGTAAGGAAGCAAGGAATGTCATTAATCCGTAAAGTTGGCGCCGCTGCGCTCTGTCTGGCTTTCTCGGTCGGCTTCTCACAGCCGGCCGAAGCGATCGCCTATAAGGTCTTCCTTTTGGGAGGGCAATCGAACATAGTCGGCCGCGGCGCCACGAGCGAGCTTCCCCCGGAACTCAGAATCCCCCAGCCCGACGTGCTTCTCTACGAAGGCGGCACGCTGGCCTCATTGGCGCCGCGCAGCAGTGAGTTCGGGCCTGAGGTGACCTTCGGCCGCACGGTGGCCGACGCATTTCCCGACGACGACTACGCGCTGATCAAGTACGGCACCGGCGGCTCGAATCTGCACGCCGAATGGGACCCCGTTACCGGCTCCCATTACAGCACGTTTCGCACGACGGTCACCAATGGGCTGGCGGCACTGCAGAGCGGAGGCAATACCACCGAGATCGTCGGCATGCTTTGGGCGCAGGGCGAACGCGACGCGAAGGACGACCGCACCACCGCCCAGTATCAGGACGACCTGACCGAGTTCATCGGCGACGTGCGGACCCGCTACGGCACCGAGTTGCCTTTCTACATCAGCCGGTTGTCGATCCTGCAGACCAATATCTCGCCGGCCCAATTGGCCCAGATCCGCCCGGCGCAGGCGAACGTCGCCGCGGGCGATGCCAACGCCTACATGATCGACACCGATACCTACGGCATGAAGAGCGACAACTTGCACTTCAACGCCGCCGGGCAAATGGCGCTGGGGATCGGATTCGCCGCCGCGTTGGCGGACCCGGTAGTAGATCCGCCTGACCCGCCGGTCACCCCGGGGGTTATCGCCCACTGGAGCTTTGACGCCGATTTCACCGACGCCTCACCGAGCGGCAACGATTTGTCTGTCGCCGCGAGCGATCCGGCCGTGACGGCAACTGCCGGCGATTGGAAATTCGGCGGGGGTGCCGCGGACCTCGACGGCGACGATTGGCTTTCGATGGCATCGACCCTCGACTTCACTGCTACCGATCAGTGGTCGGTCGCCTTTTGGGGGAAACGTCGCGCGGGCGCCGAGGTAGCATCCGGAATGGTGATCGGGGAGGAGGGGACACTCGGGAACTACATCTGGACGCCGGACGTCGGTTCCAACCTTAGTACCGGCGGCCTGCGGTTTAGTAACGGCACAAACAACAGAGCCAACTTCGACGGCATTGCAGACGATCAGGCTTATCATCACTGGGTTGTCACCGCCGACGGCACGGGCAACGTGGAGGCCTACCGGGACGGCACGTCGCTGGGGACAGAATCTCCCACCGACGGAACCGCGCTGACGGCCTCGGACGTCGGACACGCATGCACTCTAGCAAGGCAGGTTTATAACGGCCAGATCGACGAACTCTACGTGTTCGACGAATCCATCGACGCCGGCGTCGCCAAATACCTTTATCTCCTCAACGAGAACCGGGGCCTCCAGTTGCTGGCCGACCTCACCGACGACGACGACGTGACCGTGGCCGACTGGCTGCTCTTCAAACCCAACTACCTGCACGACCTGTCCGCCCTCTCCGAACTCGACGCGTATTGCGCCGGTGATCTCGACGGCGACGGCGACAACGACCTGCACGACTTCGGACTGTTCAAGGACGCCTACAACGAGTTCAACGGCCCGGAAGCGTTCACCGCGATGGCCGCTTCGGTGCCGGAGCCGGGCACCGGATTGCTCCTGGTGGCGGGCGGCCTGGGCGTCTTCGCGCTGCGGCGGCGGCGCAAATCGATCACGAAACGAAGGGCTGGCAAGATGGCTGCGTCATGCGTTCTCGTGGGCGCTCTGCTGATGCTCGGCTCGGAGCCGGCCATGGCGGGCGTGTTGGCACACTGGTCGTTCGACACCGATTTCACCGACTCGTCAGCGGCCGGCAACGATCTTTCCATCTCATTGGGCACTCCCAATGTCACGCCGACGGCAAGCGAATGGAAATTCGGCGGCGGTGCGGCTAACTTCACCGCCACGACTGCTGACGCGGAACACCTCGCCCTGGATACACCGATCGACTTCGGCGCCAGCGACCCCTGGTCCGTGTCGTTCTGGGGCCGACGTCGAGCAGGAACGCACGAAGCTTCGGGAATGATTCTGGGTGACCTGACTAGCCGCGATTTCATCTGGACGCCGGACGTCGGCTCCGCGGTTAGTAACGGCGGCCTGCGGTTTCGTAACAGCAGTGGCGCGAACGGCGACTTCGGCAACATGGACGACGATAACCAGTACCACCACTGGGCGGTGATTGCGGACGGCAACGGCAATGTCACCTGCTACCGGGATAATGTCTCGAAGGGGACCGTGTCTGCTACGACAACCTTCCAGATCACTAACGTCGGGCACGCGTACAACGCCACCAAACAATCCTACAATGGCCAGATCGACGAGTTGTACATCTTCGACGAGGCGCTGACGGCGGCGGCCGTAAGTGGACTCTTCCTGCACAACGATCCCGGCAATTCCAGTCCGGAACTCCTTGAGCTGAGCGTCGACGTCGTCGTCGGCGCGATCGCCATGTCCAACGACGTCGGCAACGCGCTCGATCGCGACGTCGACCTCTACCAGATCACCAGCGACGGAAACTCCCTCGACCCCGGCGGCTGGCTCAGCCTGCAGCAACGGGGATACGACGGCGGCAACACCGATCCCAACGACGGCATCGGGTGGGAAGAAATGGGAACGCCCGCGACCGATGCCCTGGCCGAAGCCAATCTCTCCGGCTCGTCCACGTTCAACCCCGGCACGTCCGTCAGCTTGGGCACCGCCTATGACACGGGCATCGACGCGCAGGATCTGGTCTTCACCTACCGACTCGTCGACGGTAGCGTGGTCGAGGGACTGGTCGAATACGTGAGCACCGGCATGACCTGGGACGGCGGCGAATTCGATTGGGCCGACGCCAAGTGGAACTCCGGCCACACGCCCGTTGCCGGTGCTGACATGCTCATCAACGCCGACACCAATGACAGCGTCGTGACCGTCGTCGCCAACTTCATCTCCGCCGGCTCGGTTACCGTCGGTGCAAACAACACGGCCACGCTCATTATCGCCGATACGAAAACGCTGGAAGTGACCGGTGCCGTTACCGTGGGTGCCTCCGCAATGCTGACGGTTGACGGCACGTTGACCGCCGGCACCGCGACCGTCGCCGGAACATTGGCCGGCAGCGGCACGATCAACGCCGACCCGATCGACGTCACCGGCACCGTTGCCCCCGGCGGCGACGGCATCGGCACCTTGACGGTCGGCAGCGGTGAACTGGGATTGGACTCTGCCGCGGCCTTCAACGCCCAGGTGAGCCTTGCGGTGGTCGAGCCCGGCCAGCAGATCGCGGCTGACCGGATCGAAGTCTCCGCGGGCGGTGTGCTGATGCTCGGCGGCACGCTGGCCGTCAGCGGCCTTGGCGATCGTGCCAGCGCGGACAACTGGACCGCAGCCGGGGCCACGGTCGTCGTCAAGGAGTTACTAGGAGACATCGGCCAAGGTGGCGAGGGGGGGGAGGGCCACGCGTTCACCGCCGTCACGCCGGAGCCCAATCCCGCCGCACCCCCACACCTCGGCCAGGGTGCCTTCTTGCGGGGAGTCAACTACGTGAAGCCCAACCCCGATGACGCCCCGGACGTCATTTCGTCCGTCGAAATCGATCTGTTCGTCGCGTTGGGCGGCGACGCCGACGGC
>JABMRB010000122.1 GCA_013202865.1 Candidatus Nealsoniibacteriota bacterium
ATCACGGTGTTTTCACCTTTTCGACGGGCTCGGAGGCCCATCGTACACATTGATTCATAACCTCTCACTGCTCACTGCTCACTGCTCACTGAACCTCGTTGGTGTGGCAGTTGAACTGCCGCACCAACGGTTGGCACCTCACTCGCGCCGGACGGCCGCCAGGGCGGCGCGTTCGTTCTTGGCGATCACCAGCACCTGGTGGAACTTGAGGATCTTCAGGATCTCGGTCACCACGGGGCGGACCGAATGGATCACCAGTTTGCCGCCGTCCTTGCGGAAATGCTTGTGCGAAGCGATCAGCCACCCGATCCCGCTGGAATCGACGAACTCGACGCCGCCGAGGTTCAGCACGACCCTGCGCCCGAAGCCGTCGTCACCCAGCAGATCGCGCATCGGGTCGTCGAACTGCGACACGTCGCCCTGAGTGATACGCCCGGACGCCTCCATCAGGAGTACGCCGCCATTGTCAGAAGTGATCGATAGCTTCACGAACCCAACTCCGCCGGTCGAGCCCTTGCACCCGAGTATTCGCCAACCCGCAAACTACCCCGATCATACCATGTCCGGTCGGAGAATGCCAATAGGAATTGGGAAGCGTGTTTGTATTCCCTCTCGCTCCGCGAGACGAAGCCACGTCTTGCGGAGCAAGATGGCTACTCTCAGTGGTCAGAAATCGGTGGACGGCCTTGGCGGCCAGTTCGCCGCCGCGCTCGTTGAAATGGCCCGTACCTCGCAGAAACAGCCATTGCTGCTTCTCCTTGGTCGTGCCGCCGGGGGCCGCCTTGCGAAAATCGTCGGTCATCGACAACAGCGGCACGCCCGACTGACGGCAGAGTTCGCCGAGCCGTTCGTCCGGATAGTCCTGGTCGAAATGTGGGGCGAACTCGCCCGCCCGATCGACCACCTCCTGGAAAACGTCCTCGTAAATCTGCCACGCCGAAGGGATCATCACCACGGCGAACTGCCCACCGCGCCCGATCACCTCCCGCTGGAATTCCCGGTGGATCGTGTCGGTCAGTCTCCAGGCATGGGCCACGTCGGGCGTCTCCTTGCGACTGAAGATCCATTGCCCGGGCACCAGCATGCCGGCCTGTTTCAGCACGTTATGCCGTGTATGGTTGACCGCCTGTTTCTGCCAGACGTAGAACCGGCTGTAACGGTTCAAGTAGTAGCTCACGTTGGCCCGTTCCGCCGAGAACGGAAGCTGTTGCAGCTTGCCGGCCTCGTCCATGTCGAAGTAGATCCGCGGGTTGTTGCTCAGCCGGCTGGAGTTGTCGGCCAGGTCGTTGCCCACGAAATAGGCACACAGCACAACGTCCGGGTCGAACCGGCGGACCAATTCCCGATACAACACCAATTCCTGACCGGGGCTGGAGCCCGAAACACCGAAGTTGAGCACCTCCCACTTGACTTGCGGATGCGACCGGTTGAGCATCTTCTCGAGCCGGCAGACCATCGTATCCTCTTCCTCGACCGCCACCGACGCAATCATCGAATCACCCAGCACGGCCACGCGGCAGACGCCGTCGGGCTTCTTGATCGGCCGGTTTGGCCCGCGGAAACCGACGTCGTTGAATCGCAGCAAGATCTTGCGATCCGATTCGGCAACGTAGACCCGGCTTTCAAAGCCCGGCTCGTAATGCCGACCCACGACCGGGTCCTTGACGATCAGCGGCGGCACCGTGTCGGTCAGCAACCGCACGGCAACCTCCGCGCATACGGCCATCACCAGCAGTGTACATGCCAGCAATGCAAGCTTCTTCGCCAGCCGCCGCAGACGCGATGGTCCAATCGGTCGCGCAGATTTCGTATCAGAAGAATCCCTGCCGTCCATAATTCACCTCCCGGGAACTGCAAGTGTACTTACCACAAGATAGGCAAGAGAGGCTTATACGGCGATTTCGGCGGTTCGGTCAAGGGCAAAAGGGGAAAGGAGAATGATGAATGATGAGAAACTTCCCACGCCCCCCGACTGCGTTCGGGGGGGTACCGCGCCGGTGCAAATCTGCGTCACCCCCCGCAGCGCAGTCCGGGGGCGTTTTCAGATCACTCCCCACTCCCCCCTCTCCACTCTCCACTCACCACTCTCCACTCACCCCTTAAAGACCCAATGAACCAACTCGCCGAGAAGATCCACGAACGACCCATGCGGACCGTCGTCGACGCCGCAACCGACCAGACCGCTCCCGGTCGCCATGCCGCTACGACACGGACCGCCCTCGCTGAGTTTCTTTGCCGCCGCCTCCTTGCCGTCGCGGAGATACGCTAGGATGCGGGGCAACTCGTCGGCGTCCAGCCAAACGCCGTGCGCTTTGCACAGATCGATGATCACGCCGCTACGGATCCCGTAGTGATGGCGATGCATGATCTTGCCGCAGACCACACAGTGCCGGTACTGCCACTTCCCGGGCGACTTCGTTTCGCTCGGCGGTGACGGCCGCGGAGTCTTGCACCGGGCATCTCCGTTGCGACCGGCCTCGGCGGCCCGCTCGGTGAGTTGCTCGAAGGTCCGGTTGCCGATCCACAACCCGGCACACCGCCCACACTCCATCACAGCCACCTCGCCAATCGCCCGACTGGTCAACCGATGCGATTCGCCGCAGGCAGGGCAGGGCAGGGGGGTCTCATCGCCGGCAACCGACTCGGGCACCAGCCCCGTGCCGCAATGGTGACAGAACCGAGCCCGATCGCTAACCCGCGCCATGCACTTTGGACAAACGGTATGCAGGTCGCGTTCGTGCAACGTGAAGTCGGCGGTACAGAATCCGCACGTCTGCGCCCCTTCGTTGCGCGGCGCGCCGCAGCCCGAGCACCGCACCACGGCCGCGTCGTGCCCGGCCGGCTGCTCGACGGTAACCACCTCGCCGCAACGGCAACGAAACTGGCGTCCGGGCTCTTTACCCGTCGCATCGTATTGGCGTCGACATTCGGCACACCGCACCAGCAATCGCATGGAAATAACTCCCCTGAATGAACCCTTCCTTACCATTCTAACGAGCCGGCCTATAGGGCGTCAACGGACCCGTTTCGGCCTGCTCACCGTGTATACACAGCCCTATTTCAGCATTCGTTCGCAGAAATGAAATCTTGACAAGCCCAATATCCCGCCCCGGCACGCGAATACGTTCGCAGAGACAACTTGACGATTCTGGAGAACCCCCGAAATGCGATATTGGATCTTACCACTGGCGTTGGCGATGCTCTACGCGGGCGTCTCCGAAAGCGAGGCCGACTCGCCAAAAGTTTGCCGCGGAGAATGCCCGATCGAGGCCGAACTGGTCGCGTGTGACGAGGTGTGGGTCGTACTGCGCAAGCCGGCCGGCGATCGGATCGATCTACCGCTCTCCGAGCTCAGCCGAGCAGATCAGCGTTGGGTCCGGCAGCACGCTTCCACCAGCGAGCCGCGGGGCTTGCCCCCGCGCTTCTCCGACGCTTCCGGGTCGCGGGGGTAGACCCCGCGGCTCGCTTGCGATTCACTTAGGCGAGCGGCGGAAACTACATTACCGCCGAGCGTGGTTTCTGCGG
>JABMRB010001201.1 GCA_013202865.1 Candidatus Nealsoniibacteriota bacterium
CGCTGTGCCGCCGGCAGCGAGGGACGCTGTACCGCAGGGCTGCATGTCGGGAGACAGATCGGCCGGATGCTTGGTGCAAAACTCCGCCCGATTCTTGCATCCGAACATTCGCACCGTGGCGTCGTTGCAGTCGAAGAAACCCACTTCATCCAGCAGCATGACCGCGTCGCTGGTCGAATCATACAGCGTGCGGAACTTCGTCTCTGACCGCGAGAGATCGAGTTCCGCCTGCTTGTGTTCCGTGACGTCAGCGTGGGTCCCGACGAAACGCGTGGGATTTCCCTCTCCGTCGCGGGCAACGATTCTCCCCCTTGCCCGAATCCACATGTAGTCGCCGTCCTTGCGTAGGAACCTGAATTCGGCCTCGTAGGCCTCGCAGTCTCCGGCCAAGTAGTGCTCGATGGCCGCTTTCGCTTGTTGGACGTCATCGGGGTGGACCCGTTTCTCCCACTCCTCGAATGCGTCCGGGAACTCATTCGGCTCATAGCCGGCCATCGTGTAGTAGCGGGAGTCGAAAAGAACCGTGTTGCTGTCCACGTGCCAGTCCCATATTCCGTCATTTGCCACCGACATGGCCAGATCTAGACGCTCTTCGCTTTGCCGGAGCCTCTGTTCGGCCCGCTTCCGCTCGGAGATGTCGGTGGCGATGAGCACGACCGAGCTTTCCTTGCCGACAAGGGAGACGGGATTCAGACGGTTGAGGAAGTAGTGTCGTCCGTCCGGAAGATTCACTTCGGTTTCCACGGCCTGAAGTTGCCCTGTGTCGGCCGCTTGCCGGAAGGCCTCTTGGAATGCGTCCTGATACTCCGGCGGTATGAACGCCAGGGCCTTCTTGCCGACGACGTCTTCTTCGCGGTCGCCGGGCTGGAGCCGGTTTATACTCTGGATCGTGCCGTCGGCATCGAGAACGAAGATGAAATCGGGCGACGTCTCTGTCAGCGCGCGTTGGAGGCTCTCCGACCTTGCCAAGTCGGCCTGCCGCGCGATAATACCCCGGTCGGTACGTCGCAGCATGACGTACAGGAAACCGAGCAGCGAGGTCGCAAGAATCAGCGCCACGCCCGACGCCATGGCGATCGTCCGGTTGAACTGAGCCGCGGCCTCGGACGTATCCCTAAGGACGAGCAGGTCGCCCACCTCGGCGCCGGAAACGTCGGACAGCGACGTAACCGAGATCTGCCACGTCTTGCCGTCAATAGCCGCTCTGGCGGTCACGCCGTGGTGCTTGTGACCCGATTCGGTGACAAAACGGCCGGCCTCATTGGGAAAACTGGGCAGGGAGGAGTAGATCAGCACCTTTTCGGGGAATCGGTCCCAGTCGGCTTCGCGGCCGAGCATCTTCATACCCGATTCCCACTCCCGGCGTTTCAGGGCGTTCTTGAAAACGACGACCGCCAACTCGGATTCCTGTTCGTGGTGAATAGCGGCCAGGGCGTCCTCAATCTCCTTGCCAAGTTCTAAGTAGCCAATGAGTGTGTCGCCGTCGAAGACCGGCCGCACCACCCGTAGCGTGAACGTACCCAACGGTCCCAGCTCGATACCCGAGGCCGTCCGACCGGTACGCTCGGCCTCGCGAGCGGTGGACCGGTCGATCAGATCGCCGTTCTTTTCCGGCTTGTGTACGCGCAGCAGATTCACGCGGTCGGGGCCATGGAAATAGAAGTGCGTGACACCGTGCTCCGCTCGCAGTTGCGTGAAGACGGGCTCCCAGTCCGCCAGCAGGCGGTCTCTGTCCTGTGCCTCAAGCGCCTCGATCAATCCCGCGTCGCTGAGCAAGACATCTTCCAGGGCAGACAGCGACCCGGATTGTGCAGCCAGCGATTTGGAGAATCTGTTTGCAGTGTCCTTCAACACGTGTTCGCTGGTCTGATTCATGTGGGCTTGCTGCGTCTTGAACAGAATCAGGCCGAACCCGCCGACCAGCAGCAGCAACACGGCCGCCAGCGGAACCAGCAGCCGGCGCTGAACGGGTTGGACCGAGGCTTTTGCCCGGAACCCTTCGAGTTGCTTGTTCGTAAGCACGCTCCAGGCGGTACGGCTTTCCGGTTGCCAATTCTCCTCGGGCGGATGCTCTGGTTGAGTTTCCATCAGTAACCTTGCAGGTCGATTGTTGCCACGTTGCCACCGGTCGCCTTGGCTGTGTTGAATATGCTGAGGTGGTCTCGCGCTCACCCCGGGCCGGGCAAAACGCGCCCTCACCGCAAGGCGCGTACTTCAACACGGTACTTCAACACACTGCAAAGATAGGTTATGGAAATAGTTACCGATGTACGACCGGGGCGATTGATGGCCGATGGTAACGGATGTCCGGTTCGCAAAGGCTGAATCGCCGTTGAAAGGCCGTTGAAGAAGGATTCTTCAGAAATGGGTAGCTGCCCCAGCCACCCGCCGACTGACTTCTTGCGAATCCAGCTACGCTAAGGTCGGTGGCGTTGCCCGTTACGGCCAGTAGGCCGACATCACGGAGTCTAACGGCGTGCGAGACGGGCTCTTCGCCGGAGGACTCGGTCCCGAGCAGACACTCCTCAAACTCGTACATTCAGAGGACCTTGGCGAACTCTGCGCCCGCGCCTTCGATCGGTCTCTCGGTAAAGCCCATATCTAAGGTGGTGTCGTAGAGCGTGGCCGAATCTCCGAGTATTTCTACCGGGGCTTGACATCGACTTGACCTCTTTGTCGGGACGCTTTCAGGCGAAAGCTGTCGTCATATCCCGAGCAAAGCCAGCACCGCATCGACGGCTTCTGCTTCCGCGGTCGATTGACTCGAGCGTCTCTCTGTCTGCAACTCGGCCAACCAGGCCATCTCCGCAACAAACGGCGATTCGCTCGGCGACTCCTCCGCAGCAGACGGGTGGATCAACCGGACGGCATTGATGAAGTTGGTCTGGTTGTTCCGCGCCAGCAGCACGTCGGTGGCGTTGACCGCTCCGTCACGGTCGAAATCGTACGGGAAGTCGATGGCCGCCCTGTCGGGGAAGCTGCGAGGGTTGTTCCGCGCCGACAGCAGGTCGACGGTGGTTACCTGGGCGCCGGTCGCCGAACTGCCCGTCTCGGCCAGGGCGTTGCCGAAATAGAACACGTCGTCGTCGGCCAGCCCCAGGTTGTCGGCCCGTACGGTCACTTGCAGCCAACCGTTTCGCATCAACCCGTCGGGCCAGACCATCGTCACCCGGTCAGACCCGTTGACGCCGGCACCGGTGCGGACGGCGACCGCGGGACTCGTGGCCACGAGGCCCCAATCACCGGGTGTGTCGTCGTTGCCGAAGCGGAATTGGAAGTCGCCGGCCGTGGGCGTGACGCCGTCGGGCAACGAGGCCAGATCGACCATGATGCCGTTGATGCCCCGGCTGAAGCTGGTGTAGTTTTCAAACGTCGCCGAGTCACCGGGCATCAAGGCCGTCTTGTCCGGAGCGATCGCGTCGTCGTCAGTGGCGGTGCGATTGCCCAGCGACGGTGTGTCGAACGTCGAGCCGTTGTAGAAGACGTGGCGGCCGACGACCTCCGAGACGGCCGGCGTTTCGACGGGCGGATCGATCTGCCGCGAGTAGATGTCGGTTGCGTTGGGCGGCGGCAAGGGGCTGTTGGGATCGGGTAGCGGGTCCGGACCGACCCACACAACGACGTAGAAGCCGGCGGCGTCGCGGGTCACCGCCGCCTGGAACTGGTCGCCGTCGGTCTCCGCGTTGACGCGGAATTCACCGACCACGTTACCGTCGTCGTCGAGATACTCGGTCCCGTCCTCCTCGTACATGTGGGCGAAGATGCCGTAGTCCCTGAGTATGCCGTTGGCCGTCGGGTCATCGTCCTGGCCGAAGGACGTCCAGGTGACCACAAAATTCCCGTCGGAATCGACCGCCACGTCCGGATCGAATTGCCAATGCTCGGTTTCGGTATTGACGCGGAACTCGCCTTGGGCAACGCCGGCGCCGTTGAACCGGTTAGCGTAGACGCCGTAGCCGCTGCCGTCCTGTCCGAAACTGGACCAGGTGACGATGAAATCGCCGTCGGCGTCCATCGCCACGGCCGGATCGAGTTGTTTGTCGATGCGGTAGTTGTTGACGAGGAACTCGCCGCCGGCCTTTTCGCCGGCCGCGTCGAATCGCTGCCCGAAGACACCCCAAGAGCTTCCGTCCTGCGCGTCACTGGCCCAAACGACCACGAAGGCGCCCTCGTCGTCCATCGCTACGTCGGACGTGTCCTGCCAGTTCTGCGTAGTCGTGTTGACGTGGAACTCGTTCCCTCGCGCCCCCCCCGCACTATTGTAGCGACGCCCGACAATACCACCCTGGTCACCGTCCGGGTCGTAGTCGCTCCACGTGATGATGAAATCGCCGTCGGCGTCGACGGCCACCGAAGGCTCGTCCTGCACGCTGTCGGCGCGGTCGTTAGCCCGGAATTGCTCGCCCAGGGACCGGCCGAACGAGTCGTACCGCTGGGCGAAGACGCCGGAATCGTCGAATTCGCCGGCACCGGACCAGGTGACCACGAACCCACCCTCATCGTCCATCGCCACGTCGGGATCGATCTGGTTACCCAACTGGTAGGTATTGACGATGAACTCGGGCCCATCCGGCTCGCCGAGGCTGCTGAACCGCTGGGCCATGATGTCGGTCTGACCGATGATCACGTCCCCGTGGACCCAGACGACCACGTAGTCACCGCTCGGGTTTCCGGAGATGGCCGGCTGATCCTGACGGCCGAACTGCGAGACGTTGATCGGATCGTCAGTACTGTTTGCATCCGGAGTTCCGGGGTTGCCCGGTCCCTCGCCGATCACCACGTTGAAGCTCCGCGAGAAATCCTCACCCCCGATCTGGAATCCCGTGTGTCCCAGCGGATTCCCTGCCCTGTCCCGCACACCCGTTTGGCCCTGATGGCTCGTGGTCAGCGGGATCGGGTGGCTCACCTGGATCGTGTACTTGCCGATCGGCATAGGCTCCAAGCCGGGCTCGTCAATATTCGCGTCAAACGTAAGAATGACCTCCCACTTGTTCGACGGGATCGGACTCAACCCGTACTCCGCCGCCCGTTCCGCCGCGATGCTCATGCCGAACTCGACGCCGACAATCGCCCGGCTGACTAGGGTGTCGTTGCGCAACAAGCGGTAGTTCAGGGGATTGAGCACACTGTCGTCGAACCTCCGGTGAAGTTCGCCGAGCAGATTCTCCGAAGCATCGGCCCGGTCGATCCCCATGTATTCGAGTTGTGTGTCCACGTCGGGAACGGCCAGCAACTCCTCGTCGAAGGTGATCACCAGTTGCTGCAATCCTTCGGTGGTCGCGTAGCGGCCGCCCTCGGCCGTGCGCGTCCCGTCGGGGCCGACCAAATCGGCCATCCGCGGACCTGCCGTGTCGGTGTTCTCGTGGAACTGCCGGAAGAATATCTGGACGTCGTCGTTGAAGGGGATGCCGGCCGAGCTGAATGCCGAGACCGACTCGCTCCAGGCCACCACGAAGTTGCCGTCCGGCTGCATGCCGACGGAGGCCAGCCCCTGCACGGTTCCCTCGTCACCCCAGGTGTGCGGCAGGAAGAACGGCGACGGGGATTGTGGAGTCCTGCCCTTTTCGAGTTCTACGCGATCGAAGCCGGCCGTCAGTGTCGGTTCGCCCAGCACGGGCGGATCGGCGGCGGGGTCGCCGCCGTGATCGCCAGCGGGCGCTGTTTTCGCGATGTTGTCCTGGTCGACCCCGGCTGCCTCGAAGTAAACGGTGAACGTGTAGGGCGGCTCGGGCGGGGGCGGCCAACCGGGTGGCAACGGATCGGGCAGCGGGTCCGGCAGATCGGGCACCTCGTAAACCACTACCGTGTTCAACAATCCTGCCGAGGCGAATCCGCCCTCCATCGCGCTGGCGACCCCGGACAGCGCCGCCAGGGCATCGTCCCGCGTCATGCCCGATACGTCCGGCATCCACACGTCGCTATCAGCGTCGAACTTGGCGCTGCCCACACTCAGGCTGAACCAACCCTCCATATCGGCCGCGCCGGTGAAGCTGATCTGCTGGATCTCGGGGACCGGATTGTCGAACAGGTTGTTCCCGCCGTTCGCCAAGTAGACCGTGTTGAGCATGTCGTGGACTTCGCCCTGGAACGTCACCTCGTAGACGACGTCGATCAACGGGCTGAACTCCGGCATGGCATAGCCGGTATCGGCGCGGAGTTCCAGTTCGCTCGGGAAGAACGGCGCGAAGCGGGTGGGGACGTTGACGACGCGGACATCGATCGGTTGTTCGTAGACGCCCGGCATATACTCCGGCCAGTTGACCCCCGTCGAAGTTGCCGCGTCCAACGCGGCGTTGATATTGTCTGCCGTACCGAAGATGTCGATCCAGGGAGGGTCGGTGTCGGTCCACGCAGGCGTGATGGTCACGGCCTCTCCATTGACCTCAACCGTGAAGGTGCCGGTGTGGGTGTGTTCGTAGTCCAGGCTGATCATAAAGCGGGTGTTGTGTCCGTCGCGGTTGGCGTTGACGATGTTGTCGCCGCTGAGGATGGCCATGGGGCCCAACTGCGGGTCGGCGTCCCACTGCGTATACATCACGCCGTTGGCTTCACCGCGCATCAGCGTGGCCACCTCGTCCATAATCGCCCGCAACCGGCCCAATTCCGAGTCGACGTCCACCGTGGCCGTCGCGGTTGCACCTCGGATGAAGGTGGTCGGCGGTGATATCGCATCATTGAAGTTGGCCATGATCTCGTACGGGGCGACGTCGGATTCGACGGTGACGACGACGCCGGTGTAGAACACCGAGAGCATTTCCAACTGCATCTGCATATCGGCGGCCACGGTGTCGAGGTCGGCGCTGTCGAACATGATCGGGAACGTGTTCTGCCCGTCGACGATCATCCAGAACTCGCCGGTCAGCGGGTCGGGCGTGATAACCAAGCCGGTCAGCGGGTCGACCATGCTCCCGTCGAACGTGAGGAGCTGGCGGTTCAAGGTACCCGTCCAGGAAATCGTCGCGTCCAGGGGTTTCGGGGTGGGGGCCGCCGTGATCGGGACGAACGGCGGTGCCAGGGCCGTGCTGAAGTCCATGGTGAACTCGTACGGATCCGCCGTCGAGGCGACCGCGACCGTGGTCCCGAAATAGCTGAAGTCGAGCCACTGCAGCTCCGTGGCGATCGCGTCGGCCACGCCGTCCAGGTCGGCGTCGTCGAAGAGAATCGGTGCCGTCTCCATGCCGTCCACGGTCAAGATGAATTCGCCGCTGAGCGGGACAACCCCGGCCCCGTCGATCTGAAGGGTCTGGAAATCCACCGGCCCCGTAACCGTGAGCGTCGCATCCAGGGTAGGAGCGGGCCCGGCCTGCGCGGCGGCCTGCGCGGCGGCGTTGATCAGTACCTCTTCGAGCACACTGTCGACGTCGCCGCTGTTGTCGGCAAACGCCGGCCCGGCTACTAAGAACCCCATGAAGTAATCCAGCAAGTCGGCGTTCTCCGGTCGGCTGAGCACTTCCAAGTAGAAGTCGCTAGCGACATTGAGGTCCTCCGAGACGTCCGGGCCGTAGCCGTCGTAGATAACCGTCAGGTCGCCGTCGGCGTCCATCACCCCCTGGGGAAACATCTGATCGAACGCCCAGAGGGTTTTGGCGTTGGGATCGAAGTTGGCGCTGTTCGCACGGAACGTGTCGCGGATCGGGGCGTTCGTATCGCCGATGCCCCCGTCCTGGAGCGTGGCCATCGTCACGGTGGCGGCTGCGGCTAGCGTGCCGGGGACGTACACGAGGTCCGGCTCGTTCACGCCGCGAGTCGTTCCCCGGAAGCGGATTTCGAACGCGAACTCGCCCGGCGGCGAAGCCGCCAGGGTGACGGTGACCTCCTGGAGCCCCAGCAACGTCAGTTGCCGTTGGATCTCGCCGGCCACGCCGGTTTCGTCGCTGCTTTGGAAGAAGATCGAGTTGGTCGTGCCGCCCGGGAGCGCCAACTGGAAAGTCCCGTCGATCGAGGTACCCGGAACTATCGGCGCGACGCGCAACACCTGGGTTTCCTCTTCGTATAGCTTGTACATCTTGGCGAGGATGTCGCTCCAGGCGAAAGCCGTCGGGTTGTCGTTGGCGGCCAGTTCGTCCCAGGCAATGACGAAGTTGTCGTCCAGATCGAACGCCACGGAGCTAGCACCCGCACCGCCTACCGGGAACTGGTCGAGCAGGGTGACCCCTTCCGGGCTGTAGACCTCGGCCATGCCCCGGGAAATGAAGGCAAGGTCCGCAACGTAGGCGGGATCGTCGGTTCCGTTCCAGACAATCGCGAAGTGGCCGTTGGCGCTCATATCCACGTAGGGCTCGAAATGGATCGTCGTGCTCTCCGTGCTGACCTGCCACTCGTCGTCAATCGGGGTCCCATTGAGGTCGAACCGCCGCGCGGAAACTCCGTTGAAAAAGCTCAGGTCCTGTCCGCCGTTGGCCCACGCAATCACGAAGTTGCCGGCGTCGTCCGTACTCACGTGCGGCTGGAACTGCGGATTCGCCGTGTCGTTGTTCACTCGGAACGTGTAGTCGTCGACGCGATACAGAGTGTCGTGCGGCTGGGTCACCAGCGAACGGACCCCCTGGACGAACTCGGGCGACTCGACGATTCCGGTCGGGCTGAACCGCCGGGCAAAAATGTCGCTGAAACTGCCGAAACTCACGCTGTTGGGAATCTCGCTCTCCCAGGCGATCACGAAATCCCCGTCGGAGTCCATCGTCACCGCCGGCTCGGTCTGATCGTACAGGTCCGGCAACAGCGTAAACGGGCTGTCCGGCTCCGGAGGATTGACGCGGAACTCCGCGCTCGGCTCCTTCAGCGTTTTGGCAAGCTGCTCCTCGCCCGGCAGCGGCACCGTCTCCGGGGGCGGGTCCAACTCGTCCGGGTTCGACGGCCAGGCCGTCACCGTGCCCGTGCCGTCCTTGACGTCCCACATCGCCAACGGCGGATGGTCCATCTTGCCCGAGTCGCCCGAAGACGGCCCGTCGTCGCCCACAAAAGTCAGGTCGAACTGGAGCAGACGCAGATCGCCCTCCGCCGTGGCTACCGGCTTTACCGACACCCGCGGCACCACGTTACGCATCACGGTCCCATCGAACACATCGAACCCGAAGTTGTAGGGGGCGTTGGGAGGCGTGCCCGTCGGCGGATAGAACTTCGTCGGCCCGATCGGTTCGATCTGGCCGTTCTGCCAAAACCACTGCTCGATGGCCGTCGCCGTGTCGAAGGGATTCTGCGGTGAGACGGGGATGTCGGCGATCATGAACAACTCGTCGACCGTCGAGGTCTGCACCGCGGGCAGGAATGCGCCTCCGAAGAAACCTGCGAAATCGAACTCCGTCGCCAGGATCTGCGGCTGATTCTGGCCCATCGTGGCGTCGGCGAAGTGGACCTCGTATTCCAAAGCGTTCACGGGCACGACCGTCACGTCCAGCAATGTGGTGCCCGATCCAAAGGTCAAATCCAGGTCCCTCAACGCAGTTTCGATCGCCTCGGCGTTCTCCTCCGGCGTGAAAAATACTTCGTCGAACGGGATCGGTTCCGTCGTTTCCGCGATGACGGGTGGGACCGCGGCCGACATCGCGGCCGAAATCTGAGCATCGACCACTCCGGCACCCGTGCCGGGTATGCCGTCGGTCGGGTCCAAACTAACCGTGAAACTCGTGCCCGCCAGACCCACATCGGCGGCCAGTCCGTCGACAATCTCTTGGGCCGTGGTGCCGTCCGAGTCGTAGAAAACGACCAGCGAACTGCCGGGACCGCCGAAGGTGAACAGCGGAGCACCGAGGCCGCCTATGCCGCTAAAAGAGATCACGGTCCCCTCCAGGTCCGGCAACGGCGCCGCGGCGCGGAACACCAAGTCGTTGTCCGTACCGGGGAACACCACCGTCGCCGATGCCTCGGCGCCGCCTTCGTCGGCGAGTGCGGGCGGATTCAGCAGATCGGTGTTTTCGACGATCCCGGTTCCGTTGTTGACCGAGGCCAACTCGGCCGTAAACGTGGCACCCGCCGGACTGGTTGCCAGCCAGACCATAACGGCGGCAGCCGTCGTCACACCGTCGGTTATCCCAAACGTCAGCGTCTTGCCCACTTCGTCGTACACGACCGTCCCGCTGTCCGAATCCTCGAAAACGACCTGAACTCCTTCCGTGCCGGGGTCGTCCGAGCTGAAAATCAAGCTGCTGTCGGCGGCGGCTGACGCGACCGTCACGTTCGCCGGTATGCCCGGGGCGGCTTCATCGATCGCGCCGTTGCCGTTGGCGTCGAAACCCAAAGTGAACGTGCCGCCGATGGTCTGCTGAAAGAACGTGAACGGCTCGTAGGTCGCCGACAGCGAGATCTTCTGCACCTCCGGACCGCCGTAGGCCAGACTGAAAGTCCCGAACGGGACGTTGCCCGGACCGGTGTTCTCCAGTACCGACTCGGGCAGCGTGATCCGCTGGACTTCGTCGGTGTAGTAGCGGGCGTAGATGTTCGCGTCGCTCAGCGGATCCCCGGTTATCGGATCGACCGGAGGCAACCCCGTCGTCGGATCCAGGATCGGGATTGGCTCGCCGGTATCCGGGTCCAGGATGGCGTCGCCGGTCAAGGGATCGCGCTCGACCAGATCGTCGAACCGGGTCCAAACCACGACGAAGTCCCCGTCGCCGTCTACCGCGATGGACGCGGCGGGGTTGGTGAACTGGCTGGCGCCGGCACCCTCGGTGACCATCCGATCGTCCACGTTCATCGGGCTCACGCTCAACAACTGCCGCTCTTCCAACGGATCGATCCGCAGCCGTCGATTTGCGGTGTTGTGGGCACTTCGGCGCCCGTGGCGAGTGAATCGCTCACGCACCGTCTTGATCGTTGACGCAATCGGTCGCAGCTTCGGCAATCGGAGCAGTGACATCTTCTCGTTCCTCAAAGGTGATTTCCGGAAACCAAAAGCAATCTGGAACAAAACAACAGCCGCGTTACCACCACGACGGATGCGTTGATTGCGGGCGCGAAGCGGTTCGGCGCAGCACCGACACCGTTGCAGCTTGGCCATGCCAGCCGCACCATAGCAACCACCCACTGAGCAAACGACAGAGGTCGCGAGCCGCTGTTCTCATTGTTCCAAATCTCAAACCAGGGCCGAACTGCGACGATCCCTTGCCTGATCGCCGACAGTCCCCTACTAATTTCATCGCCGTCGAGCCCGTGTTTATCCCTATATCAGACCAATTCTCCGTGTTTTTGTCAAACGCTACGCCAGACAAGCGACTGGGCAAGCCAGCACGCGGAAAAGGTCACCACGGTCTACCAATACTATCCAGATTAACCATTTTATCATGATCGAGATCTGCCAAAAGGTCAAGCAGATTCCCTAGAATCAGCACAATCTGGCAATTTTCCCCCAAATGATGGGGGCAATGACCGGGTGACGCATTGCCCGAGAACCCGCAATCCACCTATATGGCTAGATGTCCACCCCCTCACTGCGTAGGGGCATGACGTTGCAGCGTCAAGAAATAAAAGAGGCCTCCACAGGCGGGGCAGGAACCTGTGGAGGCCGATCTATCAGGGCTAGGCCCTGACAGACAACTAACATACTCACGACTTCGGCAACCGACGGTCCATTGCACTACCTATTACCCCCGTTTTGCCATGATTGCGGAAAGGGCAGCAGCTTGCCACGTGTGCCCCGCCGGAAACACGTGGCAACTACGGTCCCAGCGGGGTCGATTGCTACGATCTGCCCGCGCCCCATAAGGCGGCCGGTTAGTATCCGGCTAGCCAGGGCCGGCGGAAACCACCGCATATCGGCCCACACAACACCCCCCAATGGTTTGGCGAAGCCCCCTTTCCTTGCGACCACGCAAAAACGTATACTGCACGTGGCGGTCCGTTTCAGCCAACCACCCTCTCGATAAGGTCATCCGCGCCATGATTCATCCCCGTTTCCGCAAGTTCACCGCTGCCGTATTCTGCGCGGTCCTGGCCGCAGCCCTTTCGGTCGCAACCGCCCAAGAGAAGGCCGCGGAGAAGGCCGAAGAGACCAAAGGGACTAAGAAGGCCGAACAGAAGCCCTCGTTCCTGCGTCTGGCTCGTATCGGCGAGAAAGCGCCCACCGCACTGGAAGTAGCGATCGTCCGGCTGCGTCCGACGGACAAGAGCAAGAAAGGTCCCGTCGTTGATCTCATCGGCGCCGTTCACGTGGCCGAGCAGAGCTACTATCGCCAACTCAACAAGGAATTCGAGAAGTACGACGTGGTCCTCTACGAACTGGTCGCGCCGGAGGGAACGCGGGTTCCCAAGGGTGGCGGCGGCGGCTCCGGCAGTCCCGTTTCCGCCTTGCAGGGCGGGATGAAGAACATGCTGGAGTTGTCGTTCCAACTCGAGGAGATCGACTACACCCGTAAGAACATGGTCCACGCCGACATGTCGCCCGAGCAGTTCTCCGAGAAAATGCGAGAGCGAGGAGAGAGCGTCCTGTCGATGTTCCTGCGCATGATGGGCTACGCGCTGGCAAAGCAGAACAAGGCCGGCGGAGGCTCGTCCGACATGCAGTTGCTAATGGCCCTGTTCGACAAGAACCGGGCGCTGGCTCTGAAACGCGTCATGGCCGAACAGATGGAAGATATGGAAGGCATGCTCAGCGGCCTGGAGGGGCCCGACGGATCGACGATCATCAGCGAACGCAATAAGGTTGCCCTGGAGGTGCTCCGCAAGCAGATCGCCGCGGGCAAGCAGAAGATCGCCATCTTCTACGGTGCCGGCCACATGCTCGACTTCCAGAAGCGGTTGGCCGACCAATTCGGCATGGCCCCGGTTAACACCCGCTGGCTGGTCGCCTGGAACCTCAAAGACCCGAAGAAACCGGCCAAGAAAGATGATCGGAAACCGTAGCCGATCAGCCCCGCCTCGTAGAACGGAA
>JABMRB010001202.1 GCA_013202865.1 Candidatus Nealsoniibacteriota bacterium
ATCAACAAGATACTCGCCCCGATGGAGCGGATTGCCGGCGTCGGGTCGCTGTACGGTTCCACGGTCCGCAACTTCCAGATGCTCGGACGAAATTACAATCGGAGCCGAAATTAGCAAGCAAGATGTCTTCACGTTCGGTGCAGGGCAAGAGTTCCCCGGCGTGGGCGTGTCACTTCAACGAGAGGAATACTCAGATGACCAGACCGGTGCGATTAGTATGTCAGGCCGCGTTGTGCGGTTTTTTCCTACTGGCGTTGCACGCTCTATGGGCCAATGCGGCAGGAAACGACTGCGTGCGTGGCAGTTCCTGCAGCGACCGGTACGGTTGCGCACCCAACGCCAAGGAGTTCGGCTACACCGAGGGCGAATGGCGAACCTGGCCGGGTGAGGTGCGTGCCGACGTGATCTTCCCAGGCTCGGTCGGCCGAGAGGTGTTCCGCCCGCCAGCGGGCGAGAAGCGCCAGCCGATGCTCCCGCAAGAGATCGTTCCGCCGAGTGGACGAGACCCTTACGTGCCGCCGGGCGGCGGGAACATGCCGCCGTTGTTGCCTAACCCGCCGGGTTCAGACATGTTTCTTCCGGGGGCGCCCACGATCGAAGGGATTCCTCCGATCCTGCCGGAGCCGGGTATCCAAGAACCTTCGCTCGATCCGGTCTTTCCGGATACTTTTACACCGGGAATGCCCGCAGAGCCTGCTCTGGAACCCCCCGGCGGGATAGATTCTCCTGTCGACCTTCCGAAAGACTCGGGCCCCGGCGCGACGCCGGGCGGCAACGGGGCTACACCGACGGCGCCGCCTGCCGGCGAGCCGGCGATCGAGCCGAGCGTCGTTCCACCGCTGAAGTCACCCGGCGGCGGAGTCCAACTACCCCCCAGCACAGCACCGGATCTGGTTGCCTACAATCCGCTCGGCGGCGTGGCCGGGACCAGCCGCCAACCGCTTCCGGCCGCACCGGGGCAAAGCTCGGAAGAGCCGGACGCCGTACCGGCCAACTCGAAGCCCGCGCCGCAAGAGTCGCTGTCGCTGCCGCCGAACCTGGATCCTGCTCCGGCAGAACCCGAACCGTTGCCATCGGGAAGCGAATCGGTGTTGGCCCCACCTCAACTGCTGCCTCCGGTAATCGATCCCGCACCGGCCGAACCGCAGCCGCCCACCCCGAGCCCGGGTTTGCCAGCCTCGAGCCCGGAATTGCCAGCCGACGACCGACAGCCGTTACTTGCTGCCCCCAGTTCGTCCCCTGCCGCGTCCGAGTTACCCCCGGGCGACACTGCCCCCGAGCGGCGTGTGGCGAAATCCTTGCAGGCCAACTGGACGGCGGCGTTGCATCCGGACGGGCGCGGCGATTCCGGCGCGAGCAGGTCGGTCTATCCGGCGCAGCCAGCCACGACGCAGGGACAGCAAACGGCCGCCGCCGCGTGGCCGGAACTTGACGTCAACGGAATTAGCCACGAGACCCCGGTCACGCCGGGCACCTATTCGGGCAACAGCCCGCCGGTGGCACTGGACGGTTTCTGCCCGGTCGAGCTGGTCGGCTCCGAGAACTGGGCCCCCGGCGACCCCCGCTGGTCGGCCGTGCATGAGGGCCGAACGTATCTGTTCTCGAGCGAAGCCCATTTGCGCCGTTTTCGGACCGCACCGCAACAATTCGCGCCCGCCTTATCGGGCCAGGACCCGGTGTTGGCGGTTGACGGCAACCGCCGTGTGCCGGGCCAGACCGACTACTGCGTAACGTACAAAGGCCGGCTCTACATGTTCTCCAGTTCGGTTACGCTGACGCGATTTCGCAAGACGCCGAGCCGATACACCGGAGGCGGCAGCGAGTAGCTGGATTCGCAAGAATTCAGTCCGTAGCGGGGGGTGGCTAAATGCTCTCGATGTGCAGTCCGCGGCGGCGGCGCTCGCTTCGGCGGATGTCGTCGAGCTTGCCGGCTACCTCTTTGACGTTCTCGATTCCCAGCATGACGAGTACGGAATGGGTGCTGTCGGAGGACGTGATGCGAATCGTGCCCACGCCGACCAGCCGCTGAACGACAGTCTGCTCGAACGTGATGTCGTCCATGTCGATCACCTCGATGCGGTCGGTCACCCGCCGCAGGATGCCCGTCTCGTGGATGAAGCGTTGGCTCGTTAGCCGGTAGCGGACGTTCATCCGACGGTAGATGAGTTTGCCGAGTTGGTAGATCCAGAGCAACGCGAGTCCGACCAGCATCGTAACCCAGATCCAACTCGTGCGGACGTACAGCGCCCAGACAACCAGCAACACGATCGAGACGAGCCCGCTGAGAATCCAGGTGCCGATCATGGCCTTGCTGGAATATCCGCCGTGCCAGAGTTCGTCTTCCGGCTCATCTTGGGTGTCACGGGCGGTGGCCTGTGCGAACTTTTCACGCGGGGTGGCCTCCGGTTCGTCGTCGGCAGGCCCCGGGGCGGGTGTGGGGGCCGCTTCCTGCTGCCGGTCGGCAGGAGGAGGCCCGTCGCCCGAATCGAGTCGCTGACCGCACTTATGGCAGAAGCCCGCCTGCTCGACCACCTCAACACCGCAACTCGGACAATGCATCGACCCAATTCCTCCAAGTGAGACGGCCCCGGTAACGCCAAGCAGCCGCATTATAGGGGGAGATCTGCAAGAGGGGAACGTCGAAGTCGGCGAGCCGGCGGGTTTACCCCGTCGCAACGGAAGCGAGCCGCCGGGTTTACCCCGGCGCACCAGAAGCGCGGGGGCAAGCCCCGCGGCTCGCAGCGTGCTTCGCTAAACCGCCTATCTACCCCGGTCTCCCGGCGATCACCTTTTCGATGGCCTGCCGCAATCCTTCACGAATCGGCTTGTGGGCCGCCTGGTAGTATCCGTTCTGCCGTTCGTACTCCATCCACGATTTACCCCAACTGGGCAACGGGTTGAAAGCATTCAGTTTGGGGCAGTCTTCGCCCAGATTGATCGGGTAGAGCACGATCGGCACGATCTCGATCTCCCGCTTCTTCTCTCGCGCGAAGGCGCATTTGAGTTCCACGTCCCGGATGTAGCCGGAGGCAAGGAACTCGAAGCTCACCAGGGCGACGAAAACGTCCATCCGCTCCAGTGCTTCCCGGATCTCCTTATCCCAGCGGTCCCCGGCCTCCATCTCTTGATCGTTCCAGGGATAGACCTTGTCCCGGCAATCGTCAAACTTCAACACCGGGCGCAGCCTTTCGAGCCAAACCGCGTTGACGTGCGAGTAGCTCACGAACAGTTCGACCGCAGAGGCACGGGGCGTCATCGCTCCACCTCCTCTCGGCCATCGTCCACCGGCAGCACGCCGAATTCTTCCAGCGTCTCGCGCGGGACCCAACTCCCGTTGTGTTCCCACTGTTCGACCGGGCGGAGGTCTTTGTATTCGGTGAACAGCTCCCGTAGCGTGACGCCGACCATCGTCAACAGTTCGCTACGATCCTCCTTGCCGCCGACGGCCGTCACCCGAACCCAGCGTTCGTCCTGGGTCGTCCACACCCGGGCCCGGGCCTCGCCGAAACGCAGGATCGCTCCGCGGCGCCAGCGGCGTTCGTCGTCGATCAGCGAGAACGTCCGCACCAGCAGCTTAGGCAGCAGCGGACCGGGCACCACCGCGAATTCGTACCGCAGCCGGGTACGGTCGCGGTCGGTCGGCTCGTCGCAGTCCGGCGGCGGTTCCAGCGGCAGCAGCGTGGGGACCAGCAGCGTATGGCCCGTGTCGTCGATCGGAAAGGCGAGCTGAAACAGGCCCATCAGCCGCAGCAGGAACGGCCACATCTCCGGCGGATAGTCGGCCGCTCTGAGCATCTTGAGCCTCTCGGCGGCCGCGTAGATTGGGCCCAGCGACTCGGCGGTCAGCATCGCGTCGGGGGCGTACCGGCGGTCGTGGTGCGAATCGTTCGCCCGCAGGATCGCGTAGATGCCGTTGGCCAGCCAGTCGGGCCGCAGCACGGTGGTGTCGTGCAACCGCTCGTCCTCGGCGTAGTTGATCGCAATGCCGAGGTCGTTCAGCCGGGCGGCGAGCGTCTCCTGCTGCCGCGGGTCCTTCTCTCCCAACTCGCCGCATCGCTGCTGGTACGTCGCGAAGTCGAGGTACGCGTCGTCCATCTCCTCGAGCCACTCTTTGACCTTCCACCACCTGGCCGGGAACAGGTCGCGGACCTCGTGCATTCCGTCGGCGGCCGCGGTCAAGGCCGTTCGCAGGTCCTTGATCGTCTTGCCGAAGCCGTCGGCACATTCGGTGGGCACCCAGGCCAGGATCGGGCCGTACTTCTGCTCGAGCGTCTCCCGGTCCATCTCGCCCGTGCGTCCCTTGCTCTTGTTCAGGGCGACCACTACGGGCGCCGATCCGGCGTAGCTGCGGATAAGCTGCAGCCAGTAGGCGGCGTCGCGTTCGGCCATGCCCTCACGTTCGCCGAGCACGAGCAGATAGAGGCTCCGCGCGGTCAGAAAAAACTCGTGCATGGCGTGCAGCACGTGCTGCCCGCCAAAGTCCCACACCCGGGCGGTCACCGGTCCGTCATCACACGCCAATTCCAGCGGACTGATGTTGATCCCGTGCGTCTCGCGCTCGTCCGGATCGAGCGGCTCACCGTTCATCCGTCGCACGAGACTCGTCTTCCCGGCCCCGCCCCGCCCGACCACCACCAGCTTCAATTCCCGCAGTGCCTGCCCTTCTCTGCCGCGGGTGGAGAAGTAGTAGTCGAGAATCGAGGAGGGATCGGCAACGGCCTTTTCCTTGCGGATCGCTTCTACGTGCGATGGCCCGAGAATCTCGGGAGGGATGCTGAGGCCATCGTTGCGATGCAGAAAAAGCTGTTTCAGCCGAGTCAGCTCACGTAGCGACTCCGGCAGCGCCGTCAGTCGGTTGTCGGTGAGGTCAAGCATCCGCAACAGCGTGAGTGCCGCGAGCGACTCCGGCAGCGCCGTCAGTTGGTTGTCCCAGAGGTTAAGCGTCTGCAACTGCGTGAGTGCCGCGAGCGACTCCGGCAGCTCGGTGAGAAACATAAGCCCCAAATCGAGCCCGGTCGCCCCGGTCCGCCGCGCTTCGGCAATCTTCTCTTCCGCTATTCGATAAGCCTCATCACGCATGTGTACCCTCCACGTGTGACAGCGCGGGGCCGTCCGGGGTTGTGCCGCCTTCTCTGCCGGGCGAACGCTCGCACCGGCTCGGCAGCGCAGCAACCTCGCCATTCTATTGCACCCTGTCGGCGGCTGCCAGCCCTCGCGGCGCAGCGTGGCACACCGTCGTCGCTGCGTATTCAGAAGATTCCTGACCGTCACGGATTTTGGGGGGGAGCCCGACGGGCTCGAATTCACCAGCCCGGGGCGTTGCCCAGCGGTTACGACGTGGGCGACTTCGGTGCGGACTTGCGGGCGCTGATTCTGTCACTGAAGTATTGCGGCAACATGAGCGAGCCGAAGATTCGCGAGTTTCTGGAGAACTTCGATGTCCAGATTTCGGCGGGCAGCGTCTCAAACATTTTGACGAAGACGGCAGACTCGTTCGCACAAGAGTTCGATGACGTCGTCAGCGCGGGACTTTCCTCGACGCCGTATCAGCAGACGGACGATACGTCGGCGCGAGTCGCTGGGAAGTTCTGGCACACGCATGTTCTTTGCAATCCATTCTACGCAGCGTACTTCACCCGACCGCAAAAAGATCGGCTGACGGTACTCGAAGTCCTACAAAACACGAGCGATTTGCGTTTTCAGTTGGGTGAGGAAACACTGCATCTGCTGCGGACCGAGTTCGACGTCCCGAAGAAATGGCAACGCGCTATCGAAATTACGAAAAGCTGTCGCCCGTAGTTCCTCGGCACGCGAAACTGCTTGATTCATTCGCGGATCGCTATTGGAACTACTACCGTTCGTTGCAAGAATATCGTGCAGGTCCAAGCGACGAGATGGCGGCCTCGCTGCGGATGGAATTCGCTGAACTGTTTTCGACTCGGACGGGCTACGCGGCATTGGACGATCGCATTGCGAAGACGGCGGCAAAGAGAGACGAGCTATTGACGCCGCGGCCGCATAGTCGCCGTACATCACGCCGATGAACACGCCCGTATCGACGTCGCGTTCAGTCGGCTCGCCGGTCGACCAGTTGCTGCATGGGTGCCCGGGGCAGAACGCCTACGCGGGCTCGACCGGCAAGACGCTTCTCTAAGCTTTCCGCGAGCGTCCGGGCGTCGTGGAAAACCGGGTATTCTTCGCAATAGAGTTTTCGGGCGTCCTGCTGCGTGACGCCGGGGGCATAGAGCCAGAGTTCTCGTGTGTTCAACGCTCGCTTCGGCTTGGGCCTGCAATAGCTCACTCCGCCGGGGGCAAACAGTCCGTGTCGACCAAGCCCTTGCGTCGCTGCTGTGGTGATCAACAGGACTCCGCCGTCGCGTACCACCGGCGTCTTGGCATTCTTTAAGGATACCATCACGTTCTCTGCCTGGATCAGGTCGATGTCTTTGGGATACGCGTTGAGTATCAGGCAGTCGTAGGTGTGGTCCAGCGGCGTGAGGTAGGTGTCGGCCGCGACTTCACATGCGTGACGATGGGCCGCGACCAGATCTCCGGCGAAGACGCCTGCCGTTTCCCGACGCCCATTGGGGACGACGCACACGGTGTATTGGAAGCCGAGTTCGCGTGCCAGCCGTTCGATCTCCAGCCGGAAGCGGTTCTGGTTGGGAGCGCGACCGCCGCGGAGCCCCATCTGTACGAACTTGTGGCTTCTGGCCGTGGCGTCCACGTCGGCCAATCCGGGGAGCATCAGTTTCGCACCGCCGCTATAGCCGGCGAAGGAATGTGGCAGCACCGCCCCAATGCCCACCTTGACGTCGGCCTCGAGGAAACTCCGGTTGATTCTCAGTTCCTGCCGACCGTAGGTGATACCGGTCGAGGCCAAGGCCGCACCCGCATCGTGTACTTCGACGCGATAGGCGGCGGCCATTTCGTCGCCGATCTTCCAGGCCAACTGCCGACGGTCCAATGGGCCGTGGGTTCCGGTGGCCACCAAAATGGTAATGGATTCAGGAGGGATGCCGCTTTCGCGAAGTTGCTTGAGCAACTCCGGCAGCACGTCGGCGGCCTTGGTGGGGCGCGCCAGATCGTCCACCACGAGGCAGGCGGACCTTCCTTGCCGGGCCAGTTCTGCCAGGGGCGGACTCTCGATCGGGGCATTCAAGGCCGCCTCGATCTGTTGTGCCGACCAAGCAGGAGCCCACTGCGGCTCGAGCAGGTCCACCTGCCAGCGATCGGGAAACGAGAGTACGTGGTTCGTGTCCCCGTACCACGCCGCCCAAGGCAACCGGATTTCCACGTTCACCTCGTCCATCGAAGGCACGCCCGTCAAACTGCCGATCCGTTGCGTTTTCCGTCGACGTATGCGACGATCGCATCGACCGAGTCGAAGTTCTCCGGGATCATGTCATCCTCGTCAATCGTGATCCTGCAACCCTTCTCGAGGAATACGATCAGGTCGATCATGGCTGCGGAGTCGATGACACCGGCGTCCAGCAGCGATTCGTTGTCTGCCAGGTCCGCCACGCCGGCGGTGGCGCTGTGCGAAAGCAGGTAATTGCGAATGTCGTCTCTCATGATTCGTTGCACTCCTCGTGAATGTGGTCTTAACTACACGTCCCGATCCCCGACGCTCAGCATCCAGGACTTGCGGTTCAGGATGACTTCGCGCAGAGGGCTTGCCGCCGGCGCGTAGCCGAACATCTGCGAGCCGTCCGGGCGACGGGCGAAGCCGAAATCGGCCAGCGCCGCTTCGAGCGGATGGCCTTCGAGCACTCCGACCGAGACGCTTGCGCTGCGAGTCTTTCTTGACAATCCGATCAACGCGGCAATCAGGTCGCGAGCCGCCCGGTCTTCGGCGACAAACACGTCCTTGACGTGTACCATCGCGTCGCCGTGGGTGAACAGCAGGTAGCCAGCCAGTTCGCTCCCGTCCTCAGCAAGGATAGCATGCGTCGGGTAGAGCGGATTGCGGGCGTACCGCCAGTCGAGGTACCGCGAGTCCCGTACCCCCACCACTCGGCGGGTGGTGCTGGCCCGCTCGAACAGGCGGTCAAACCGGTCGTCGAAGGCGGGCGACTCGACGAGACGGGTTGCGAAGGTGGACCGGTGCCGCCACTCGGGGCTCTTCAGGCGCAGGACCGTGTCGGTCGCCTTTGCTGCCAAAGTCGGTAGCCAGGGGCCTTTCAGCCGGCGCATCCAGTGTTCCGCGGTACGCAACGGTTTGGCGTAGCGCGCCATGGTGCCGACGGGCGAGTGTCCGACCTTCTCGTGGATCAGTTGCATCTTGGCGTTGGGGTGGGCGTACAGAAAATCGACCTGCCCGGCGTCGACTCCCTCCTTGGCGGCCCGTCGCAGTTTGATTGCCACGCCCAACGCACGGAATTTCTTTTGGATCGAGAAGTCGGCCCCGTTCCAGCAGACGCGCGGTGTGCCGTCGACGAGCACCCGCCTCGGCAGAGCCACTGTGAATCCGGCCATCTCGCCCGTTTCCACCTTTCGGATGGCCCACAAGACGGCCTCACCGTCGGGATTGTCGTGGTAGAGCCAATCGTATCGGCGTTTCGGCGACGGGTCGCGTCGGGTGGCGTCAAGCGTCGCCATAGCCTCGTCGCGCGCCTCGTCGAGCCCCTCTTGAAGTACATGGAAGGCCATCTTACGGCTGATCCTCGGTGCTCGATTCGGCGAACTCCGTGAGCGTGGCGCTTTCCATGGCGAGCCGGCGGCGGCAATACTCGAAGGTCGTTTCCATCTCGTCGTACATCTGCTCCAAGGCAGCCTCGCTTGGCGCGTAGGGCGAGTGGCCGGGCATCAGCGACGAACTGTGCAGCAACATCACCATGCAAGGGGCCGCGTTGGCAAGGTAAGCGTCGGCCAACTGCTTCATCCGCGCCGCGTCGGACTGCTCCGGACCGAACTTGATGCGGCGGACCAGATTCAGCCGGTCAAGAATTCCCACCAGACGGAAAGGCTGCAACGCGGGCCGCATGGCGAATTGCCGAATACGCTGGGCCCAAGCAAACTTCGACCAACTGAAGCCTACCGACACGGGCACCTCCAACAGCCGGCCGATGTCGTCTGGCAGTCGCAAGTCCTCCTTGCCGATGCGATACGGCTTGTACGGCGCGGAGTGGAAATCGGGTCCGCCCTCGGCAGAATAGTCGTGGAAGCAGATCACGCTCGAGTCGACCAGATAGCCGAGGTCTTCGAGAATCCGCGCCCCGACGATATCCAGTCCGTACCGGCCGGCACGGAACGAGGTCGGACGCCTCGCGAAACGTTGTTCGATGCGATCGGTCAGTCGTGCCAGTTTCTCGCGTTGCAGCGGCTCGGGAAGGTTGCACGTATACGAGTTGTGCCCGTTGAGTTCCTCCTCAAACGGCGGGGCACACCAGGGATGCAGATGGGCCCCGATCTCGCAACGGTCCGAGTCCTGCAATCCTTTGAGGGTCTCCACGGATCGATCGTCCTCAACAACCGGCGTATCGATCACGTACGTCGGGCGGATTTCAAACCGATCGCACAGTTCCTGAAACCGTACAATGCCCCGGGTGTTTTCCACGGTGTTTCCGGTAGTCCGATAGGTGCCGCCCCAGAGGCCTTCTTCTTCGGTGTCGACGGTAACGATCAGCGCGGTCCGTCTTGTCGGCCGTGATGACAAGGCGTTTGCGGAGTTACTTGCCAGCGGAGTAACGGGCAATTGGTCCGAACGCCCGCTTTCGCCTTGGTCACGGGGGCCTCTAGGATCGGTTGTTTCAGATAACAAGGACATCAATGGGCTGCGGTCCGTTGGACCTCCGATGGCAAAGCGGTTCTCTCTGTTCTCACCCAGGCGACCCGTTGCATGTCGAACGTTCCCTTGAACAACCCGATCGCCATGGCGACGTGGCTCATTACGAAGTAGAAGGCGATTCCGCCGAGCCGGGTCGCTCGCACTCGCAACGACAGACCTGCCGTCGCTGCCAGCAGATAGAACGCGGCTTGGGCAACGAGGGCAACGCGATAGACAACACCATCATTCCAAAGCAGCACGTTGGCAACGAGCATCGCCGTCAGCCACACCGGTCCGAACCAGCGTATCAACTTGTGTGACACGTATTGAAACATCTCGACGCCGCGGGTCAGCGGCGGCCATTGGCGTCGCTTCAACGACTGCATCGCACCGGCAGCCACCCTCACGCGTCGGCGGAACTCCTGCCGAGCCAGCGGCGTGCCGTTCTCGGTGGCCACGGCGGCCGGCTCGTAGATCACCCGTTTTCCTTGGCGAATGACTCGCATCGTGGTGAGGAAGTCGTCAAGGATCGTGTCGGGCGGCAAGGGCTGAAACAGCTCGCGACGGATGACGTACATTCCGCCGTCGACCCCCATCATCGACCCGATCCGCGACTCGCCGACGTGCAACGCCCGTTCCACGCCGTAGTAGCAACTCTCCCCTTCGCCGAAATTCGACTCCTCGCTTGCCAGCCGCACGTCGCCGCTGACGGCCCCGACGTTCGGGTCGTCGAGCCCGGCAAGGAGCCGTTTGATTGCATCGGGCCGGAACATCACGTTCGCGTCGCACAGGCAGAGCACGTCACCGGCCGCTGCTTCCACGGCGTCGTTGAGCACGGCAGCCTTACCGCGGCGCTGACCGAAAGCGAGTACCCGAAAGCCGTCGTTTTCGTAGCGGCGGGCGATCGACACCGTTCGATCGCTGCTGGCGTCGCTGGCAACGAGCACTTCGAGCCGGTCCGTCGGGTAATCCATCGCCAGGACGTTCTCGATCTTCGCCTCAATCACGTTCTCTTCGTTGTACGCAGGGATGATAAGTGTCACTTTCGGGGTCTTCTGCGAGCCATCACGTTGCAACGGGCGCGCACGGCCCAGCAGCCCCAGCAGCAACGGGTAGCCGACCAGCGAGAAAGCGTAAACGCCGCCCGCCGCCCAGAATATAATTTCGGTGATGCTCATGTCGTCTGCCCGTCGGTTGTGGCGTCCGCCGGTGTGTCGTTGCCCGAGAGCACAAAGTCGTAGACCTTCAGGTAGCCTCGAACGACGTCTCGCCAGTCGCGTTTCGCCAGCACGGCTCGGCGTGCTTCGTCGCCGAGCGTTTTCCGTTTCTCGGGGGCGCCGATCATAAGGGCACACTTTTCGGCCAAATCGTCGCAATCACCCGGCCGGTGCAGCAGGCCGGCCCCGTCGGCGAGCAATTCGCGCAGCCCCCCCACGTCGCTGGCCAGCAGCGCTTTGCCCATCGCCATCGCCTCTAGGGGCTTTAGCGGTGTGACGAGTTCCGTATTGCGCGAACTCCGCCGCGGGTAGACGAGGACGTCGAGGATGCCGTAGTAATCGGCCACTTCGTCGTGCGGCACGCCGCCGACAAGACACACGTGCGATTCCAGTGACAACTCGTCGGTCAACTTACGGAGAAGCTGCTCTTGCTCCCCGCGGCCGACGATCACAAACTTCGTGTTGGGCTGGCGGCGGAGGATCTCGGGTACGGCGCGAATCAAGTCGTCCACGCCTTCCCATGGGTAGAGGGAGCCAATGTAGCCTACGGCAACGCAACCGTTTATGCCCAGCTTCTCCTTGAGTTGAGCGTTCGAGGCTGGCTCGACGTCTTCAAAGTCCTTCACACTGACACCGTTGGGTACCAGGAACATCTTCCGCCGGTCGACGCCGCGACCGGCAAACTCGGCGATCAGGCGATCGGCAATGGCTACGACGACGTCGGCACGTCGAGCGACTCGCGTCTCCAACATTCGGCTGATGCGATACTTCAAGGCCGTTTCGCGAAGCCGGCCCAAATCGACGGCGGCGTCTTCCCAAATGCCTCGGATCTCGTACACCAGCGGCAGTCGCAAGCGGCGGGCGGCCGCGGCCGCCGCGTGGCCCCATAGACACGGCGAGTGAGCGTGGATCACGTCGGGCCGCTCCCGGTCGGCTACCTCCAGAATGCGGCGACGGAGTCGACGGATGGCAGCCAGTTCGTGCAGCACCGGCAGTTGCGTTTCATTGTGCGGCAGAGTCCGATAGTATCGCACGTCGTCGATAGTTTCCATCGGCTCGGTCGGCACCGGTTCCTGATGCAACGACGTGACCACTACCGGCTCCAGCCCGATTTCCCTTTGAAAGCGGACGATGCTGGCACCGCGGACACAATATCCGTCCAGGTGCGGTACGGAATGATTCAGAACGTGAAGAATCTTCATCGGCGACAACCGGGTTGTTACGAAAGCTCTTGCTGCAAGATGTGTACGATCCGCTCGGCTGCTCGGCCGTCCCAGTTCTCGGGTCGGGTCGGCTGGAAGTGTTCGGGCGAGGGCAGTTCATTGAAGGCGTTGAGGACGTCGTCGGTCCGCCACCCGACCAGCCGGTTCGTGCCTTCGTCGATCGTGATCGGCCGCTCGGTGTTTTCGCGGAGTGTCAGGCAGGGGACTCCCAAGGCGGTCGTTTCCTCCTGAATGCCACCCGAGTCGGTCAATACCAGCCGTGCCGAGTCCATCAGCCCGACCATTGCGTGGTACCCCAACGGTTCCGCGGGGACGAAGCCGTTGAGGTCCTCGCGTCCGGCGAACTCGAACTGGTCGTACCGTTGCCGAGTTCGCGGATGGACCACGAAGAGTACAGGGAGCCGCGCGGAGATCACGTGGATCGCCCGAAGAATCGACTCGAACCGCTCGGCCGAATCGACGTTTGACGGGCGGTGCAACGTCAGCAGCGCGTAGCCGGACGGTTCCAGGCCAAACTGGCGATGGGCGCAAAGCCGGCTCGCCCGCTCGCGATGTTTTAGCAGCGTGTCGATCATCACGTTGCCGACGAAATGGATCCGCTCCGCTGCAACTCCTTCGGCGCGCAGGTTGGCTTCGGCGGATCGCTCGGACGTAAACAGCCATCGGGAAATCGAGTCGGTTAGAATCCGGTTGATCTCCTCGGGCATGGTGCGGTCGTGGCTGCGGAGCCCGGCCTCGACGTGGGCCACCGGTACGTCGTATTTGACCGCAGCGATGGTGGCCGCCGCGGTCGAGTTCACGTCGCCGACGACCACGACCGCGTCCAGCCGGTCTTCCGCGAGGATCGGCTCCAGACGCTTCATCACTTCGGCGATTTGGTGGACGTGCGAGCCGGAGCCGACTTCCAGGTTCACGTTCGGTTCGGGGATATCCAACTCGTCGAAGAACGCATGGCTCATCTTCGCGTCGTAGTGCTGGCCCGTGTGGACGATAACCGGCTCAACGCCGGCTCCGAGAAACGCATGGGCCAGCGGCGCGATTTTCATGAAGTTCGGTCTCGCAC
>JABMRB010001203.1 GCA_013202865.1 Candidatus Nealsoniibacteriota bacterium
GCCGGGGGGCAACGCCCCGCGGGAGCAAACAGTGATCGCTCCCGCGGGGCGTTGCCCCCCGGCCATCTTGATTCGCACCCCACTACAGGAGGGCTATTCTGCCGCGACCACACTGCCGCACCCCCTCCACAGAGCCAATTCATCACGAAATCGTCGAATCGGCCCTGAAATCGTTGACAACTCGCCCCAAACCCAGTACATTAGTGGCTGTATAGTCGTTACGGGCGAGAGCCCTAATAACCAACCGAGGCAGTTTTCGACCTGTTGTCACTACTGGGCCTGCTAAAGGAGAAAAAAGGGATCCGCAACCTTCTTGTTCATCGAGCGAGGTTTCCGATCCCTTTTTTCTTTGATACGCCGGCCACCTGACGGGTCTAAGCTGCCAACCTCTCTGCAACAAGCCGGAGGCAGCGCCGAGCGTCAAGACGAACCACGGTCGTCCCACCGGACGGCGGTTTCGTAGTTGACGAGCTAGCGTGCCCGGCTTTCTCCCTTTCGGCCGATTGCCTTTCGGTCCGTTTGTGCAGATCGCCCCACGTTCCCCAACAGACCCGTATTTGCGCGGATGTACGCCCGTCGTGGTCGTACGTCTCGCTAAGGTGATATATCAACAACCCGTATATTTGAAACCATTTGGAAAGGAACGGCAGCGTCATGAACCACATCGCAATCACTCGGACGGCGTGTCTCGCCTGGTTTCTCGTCGGCACTTTGTTTGTCGGCTCTGTCGCCACCGCCGACGTGCTCCCCTGGTCCGGAGCGGGCACGGGCAACGATTGGGCCAACGCCGAGAACTGGGAATTCTACAACATCGTGCCCGGCCCCGACGACACGGTCTATTTCAGCAACACCGGCAGCTCGACCTTGCCGGACACGGTGACCAACTCCATCGTGGCCGATCGCACGATCGGCGGAATGGCTTACGACAACAGCAGCCGCTATCACACCACCGATCTGGGTGGCAATACGTTGACCGTCGAAGGCGATCTGAACTTCAACACGAATCAGTCGGGCCACACTACCACGATCATCCGCAACGGCAACCTCCTGGTCACCGACCCGCTGGGCTACATCAACGTCGGCCGTAGCGAGTCGTCCACGGCCTGGGCCAACGTCAACCTGAGCACGCTCGATTCCTTCAACGCGGACGTGCATGAGTTGCGAGTCGGCTCCAAGCTCAGTGGAACCGCCACCGGCGAACTGGCGCTGGCCGTAGCGAACGACATTGAGGCCGACCGGATCGTCTTAGGCGACGGCGGTACCGCCAACGTCCGGCTCGGCGACACCAACCGGATTGTCGCCGACGAAATGCTCATCGGCGGCAGCTACAGCAACGCCCTGGTCGAAGCCGCCGCCGGCGGCACGGTCCAACTGGGAGACGCCGCCCGGCGTACCAGCTTGACCATCGGCAAGGGAATCACCAACACCAACAGCACCTACACCGCCACGCTCGACCTCAGTTCCGCCACGCTCGATGCCCACCTCGACCACCTGACCGTCGGACAGAAGGACAACATGCCCGGCGGACAGCGGGGCAACTTCTACGGCGGCGACGGCGGAAGCGTTACCGTCGGCGCCCCGGGCAACACCTCGAACATGATCGTCGGCGAGGACGCTACCGGTGTGGTCGACTTTGCCGCGATGGACAGCTTCACTGCCAGCCTCGACCAACTGATCGTCGGCCGCAGCGGCGGCGGCACGGTCACGCTACCGACGAACGTCACGATCGACGCCCGCGAAATCTCGGTCGCCACCAACAGCGGCGCCACGCTCTCGCTCGGACTGAGCAATACGATCCTGGTTGACGAGATGCTCGTCGGCGGCAGCTACGGCAACGGCACGGTCGACGTGCGGCCCGGCGGGATCACGATGCTCGGCTCGCCCCATCGGCCCACCACCCTGACCGTCGGCAAGGGAATCACCAACACCAACAGCACCTACACCGGCACGCTCGATTTCCGCGGGGCCAGCCTCAACGCCCATCTCGACCACCTCGTCGTCGGGCAGAAGGACAGCAACCCGGGCAACCAGCGGGGATACTTCTACGGCGGCGACAGCGGCATGATCAGCATCGGGCAGCCCGGCAGCCCGGCCAACATGATCGTCGGCGACCGGGCCACCGGCGTGGCCGACTTCAGCTCCATGCAGGTCTTCACCGCCAATCTCGACGAAATGCTCATCGGGCAAAGCAAGTCGGGTACGGTCAATCTGGCTGCCACCAGCAGCATCGACGCCCGCAGAATTCTCGTCGGCAGCGGCGCCAGTGCCACGCTCGCCTTGGGACTCGACAACACGATCCTGGCGGACGAGTTGGAAATCGGCGGAAGCTACGCCAACGGCACGGTGACCATCCGCAGCGGCGGCACGCTCCGGCTCGGTTCAGCGGATCGCCGCACCACGTTGACCATCGGCAAGGGCACGACCAACACCAACAGCACGTACAGCGGCACGTTCGACCTGACGGGCGCCACGCTGATCGCGCTGCTCGACCACGTGATCGTTGCCGAGAAGGACACCAACCCCGGCGTCCAGAAGGCGACCTTCACGATCAGCGATCTGGCCGGCAACGACGTCGACGCCAACTCGATCGTCATCGGCGGCACGAAATCGACCGGCACGATGAACTTCGGCGGCGGACGCCTGGCGGCCGGATCGATCGAACGCGGCGCCGGTACGGCCAACTTCAACTGGACCGGCGGCGAGCTTAGCGTCGGTGCGTTCGGCGCGCCGCAACGATCCTTCGATCTCGACAACGACGGCGACGGCACCCTGGCCCCGGGCCGATCGGTCGGCTTGACCGAAGTCTTCGGCGACTACACGCAGGGCGACCACGCGGCCATGGCGGTCGAGATCGCATCGCTCGCCGAGTTCGACCAGCTACTCGTGCATGACGACATTACGCTGGACGGGGCCTTGCTGGTCGAGTTCCTCGCCGGCCCGGTGATCGGCGAGTTTCCGATCGTCGCCTACGACCGTCTCTTCGGAGAATTCAACGAGATCGTCATCCCCGACCTTTCGCCCGGCGACTACTCGATCGACTACGGCAGCGGCACCAACGACGTGATCACGCTGACGAGCACCGTCCCCGAACCGTCGACGTTCGTGCTGGCCGCGATCGGGCTGATGGGGCTGCTTTTTCGGGCTAAGCGGCGGAGCGGACGGCCGCTCTGATTGATCGGCTGCCCGCTCGACCGGCGTCGCCGAATCGGACTCCCCAACCGGAGACGACACGCGGGAACTTTCACGTCACTGCTGAGGAGACAACGCCATGTTTCGCAATTCAGTTTTTCTTTCCGTGGTGGTTCTGTCGGTCGCTTCGGCCGACGCCGCTCCGTTTACCGTGGGCAACATCATCGTCAGCAACGCCCCGGTCACCGAGCCCTCGATGATCTACGAGTACACGCCCGACGGAACGCGGGTGCAGGCGATCGAAGTCCAGGGGGACCGCGAGCCGAGGGACCTCGCGATGGACAAGAATGGACACGTGAACCTCTACAACGGCACGTTCACGCCGCGATGGACCACGTACGATCCGCTGGCCGACACCTTCACTCACACCACCTTCCCCGGCTGGAGCACGGTCAACAATGTTACCTTCGGCGGGATGGCCGCCTACAGCAAGTACATCTTCGCCACCGACATGCGAACGGACCTTTCGCCCGGCGGCATCGTGCGGTTTAACGTCGACGACCGCACGGGCATCCGCTTTAGCATCGGCAACTACGTCGACCTGAACGTCGGGCTGGACGGGTTGTTGTACACGCTGGGCTACTCGAGGGCCAATGTCAGCGTGTTCGACCCGGAAACCACGCAGCTCCTGCGGACGTTCACGATGCCGGCGCAAGTGCGGGCGATTGCCGTCGACGCGTCCGGGCACATCTTTGGGGCCGAGCGATTCGGGGCTTCGCGAATCCTGCATTGCGACGCCGACGGGATGCTGCTGGACAGCGTCAGCGCCCAGGGAATCGGCGATCTCAGCGACATCGATCTCAGCGGCGACGGCAGCCGGCTACTGGTGGCTTCGCGCCAAGGCATGGTGTTGGTTACCGACCCGCAGTTCAGCGACCTGACCTCGTTCAACACCCGCACCTCGCAGAACACCAACTTCGCCGCCTTCGTGCATCAACCGGTGCCCGAGCCGTCGACGGTCGTGATGTTGCTCGCCGCCGCCGGCTTGCTGATGATCCGCGTTTCCCGCCGCCGGCTTGCCCGCCGTCGGCAGTATTGATCCCTGCAAAGAGAAGACGTTTGTCACCATCGATCGGAGTTAATCATGTTCCGCACTACAGTTTCCGGCGCCTTGTTGGTCTTGCTGGGGGCAACGCTTCCAGTCCACGCCACGCCGATCGAGTGGCCGACCTACGATGGCGGCAGCGGGCACTATTACGAACTCGTCGCGCCCGCCGGCGGCATCACGTGGACTGCCGCCAAGACGGCCGCCGAGCAGCGCACGTGGTTGGCCACGCCCGGCCACCTCGCGACGGTCAACAGCTCCGAGGAATGGGACTTCATCCTGGCCGAGTTCCCCCAATCGTACACCTGGATTGGGCTCAGCGACGCCGCTTCCGAAGGCCAGTTCCGCTGGGTCACCGGCGAGCCGTTGACGTTCTCCGCCTGGGGCACCGGGCCGCAGGAACCGAACGACGCCGGCAACGAGGACTACGTTCACTATGCCGGCCGGAGCACCGGCTGGGGCTGGAACGACTACAAGAACGTCGCCGACGTCTATGATATCCCGCATCTCTACCTGGTCGAATACCCTGTCTCTGCCGTTCCCGAGCCGTCGACGGCGGTGCTGCTGGGCGTCGGGTTGCTCGGGTTGGTGTGCTTCGCGTGGCGGAAGACTCGCGGTCGGGTTCGAGTTGCCCTCCGCGCGGCGAGTTGGCTGGCCCTGTTCGCCACGGCCGCTTCGACCGCCACGGCCGCTTCGACCGGCACGGCCCGCGCCGAGTACCCGGACGTCATCTTGGCCGACAATCCGATCGGCTATTGGCGTCTGGGTGAAATGAGCGGCTCGACGGCGGCGGACGCTTCCGGCCACGCACTCAACGGAACCTATCACGGCGGCGTCACGCGCGATCAACCGGGGGCACTGGTCGGCGACCCGGACACCGCGGCC
>JABMRB010001204.1 GCA_013202865.1 Candidatus Nealsoniibacteriota bacterium
TCGTAGATCATCTCGTGCAGCGTCACGCCGAACGGCACTTCCACCAGCCCCCGGTTCTTGACCGCGCCTTCGAGTGAGAAGACGGTCGTGCCCGAGCTGCCCTCGGTGCCGATCGCTGCGTACCAGTCGCTGCCCCGGGTAATAATCGCCGGCACGGTAGCCCAGGTCTTCACGTTGTTGACCACGGTCGGCTGCCCGTAGAGACCTTCGACGACCGGGTAGGGCGGGCGATTGCGGGGCTCGCCGCTGTGGCCCTCGATCGATTCGATCAGGGCGGTCTCCTCGCCGCAGATATACGCCCCGGCCCCGCGACGGATCCGCAGCTTGAACGACCAGCCGGTACCCAGGACGTCGTCACCCAGCAGGCCGCATTTCTCGGCCTCGTCGATGGCGTGTTGCAGCAACGTGATCGCCAGCGGATATTCGCTGCGGACGTAGAGGAATCCCTCCTGTGCGCCGATCGCGTAGGACCCGATGATCATGCCTTCGACGATCGCGTGGGGGTCGCCCTCCAGAACGGTTCGGTCCATGTAGGCACCCGGTGCGCCTTCGTCGGCGTTGCAGACGACGTATTTCGTCTCGCCGGCGGCGCCGCGAGCGAACTGCCATTTCTTGCCCGTCGGAAAGGCCGCCCCGCCGCGTCCGCGGAGCCCTGATTTTGTCACCTCTTCGATCACTTCGTCGGGTGTCATCTTCGTCAGGGCGTGCAGCGCGCCGCGATAGCTGCCCCGGGCGATAGTCTGCTCGATGTCTCGCGGGTCGACCGAGCCGCAGTTGCGTAGAATGATCTTCTTCTGACGGCGATTGAAATCGAGTGTGGTCCATTCGGGGATTGCGTCGAGCCCGTCGACGGATGGATACTCGTGTTTTTCGTCGGTGGAAAGGTGTTCCTCACCGGCGAAACGAGCCAGGGCCCACTCCGGTTTCAAGCTGCCGTCGGCCGCGTAGGCCGCCAGCAGTTCGCGGGTCTTCTCGGGGGTCATCTTGCCGTAGCAGACGCGCGGTCCACCCGGCAGGACGAGGTCCAACAGCGGCTCGTGGGCACAGAACCCGATACAGCCCGTCTTGGAGACCGTGGCACTGAGACCGAGCTTTTCGACGCTCTCGACGGCGGCGGCTTCGACCTCTCGGGCGCCCATGGCGATGCCGCAACTAGCCGAGCCGACGAGGATCTTCAGGTCGGCGGGATAGAGCGTCGCCAGTCCGGCGGTTGCCAGCCGGTCGAGGTCTTCGGCGTTGTGAATCGGTTGGCTCATGCAAACTGCTCCAATATTTCCGGCACTTTGTCCAGATCAACTTCCGCAAAACCACGGCCGTCAACTTTCATCGCCGGCGAGAGGCCGCACAGCCCGAGGCACCGGACCGTCCGCAGGGTGAAACGGCGTTGCGGGTCGGTCTCACCGGGGCTGATGCCGAGGTGCTGCTGCAACTTGGCCAGCAAGGCCACCCCGCCCTTGGCGTGGCAGGACGTTCCGTTGCACACCTCGACCACGTGGCGTCCACCCGGCTGCATGCGGAATTCGTCGTAGAAACTGGCCACCCGCAATACGTCGGCCAGCGGAACTTCCATGCGGCAGGCCGCGTGCTCCACGATCCGCCGCGGCAGATATCCGTGGACCTCGCTGATCTCTTGCAGCACGGGCATCATCGCGCCGGGATCGTCGCGGTGGCGCTCAACGATTTCGTCCAGTGCGGTGGACTCCGCTTCGTCGAGCGGCTCCAGCGGATGAAACGGCTCGGGCACCTCCGGCACGCTGTAGACCGGGCAGTGCTCCCAGCAATCGCCGCAGCCGGTACACTTGTTTGCGTCGACGCTCCGCGGCCGCTTCCGGATCTCGGCCCGGAAGTTGCCGGCCTCGCCTTCCAGTGCGACCACGTCGGCCATGGTGATCGTTTCGATGTTCAGTTCCCGCATGCACTCGACCAGCTTGGGCGAGATGATGCAGGTGGCGCAGTCGCCGGTGGGGAAGGTTTTGTCGAGCCGGGCCATGTTGCCGCCGATCGTGGGGCTCTCTTCCACCAGGTAGACGCGGAACCCGGCCGCCGAAAGGTCGAGCGACGCTTGGATTCCGGCCACACCGGCACCGCAAACCAACACGGCCCCGCACGGCTGCTCGCCGTTGCCGTTGCCGTTGCCGTTACCGTTGGCGTTGGCCGATGCGATCGTTGCGTTGTCTGTACTCATCGGGGGTTCTCCGCTGTGGACACCGTCGCGGTGGGGTCGCTCGGCACGAGCCAATCGGCGTTGACACTCAGGGCGCTGAGCCCCACTTCGTCGGGCGAAAGCCCCACGGCCAGGCCGAGAAGCTGCGTGATGTAGAGCGCCGGCGTGTCGGGCAGGTCGCCATGGGCCAGCTTGGCGTCGGCCTGACGCAAATCGAGATTGACCTGGCACAACGGACAGGCCACCGCCACGCACTGGGCACCCGCCTCCCGGGCCATCGACAACAGCTTATGGCTAAGCCGGGAGATGACCGCCGGGTTGGAAATCGACAGGCTGGCCCCGCAGCATTCCGTCTTGTAGGGCCACTCGACCGGCTTGGCCCCGGCGGCCTCGAGCAGCCGCTCCATGCTGCTGGGATGCTCGGCGTTTTCAAAGGCGACGATCTCCGGCGGGCGGTTCAGCAGGCAGCCGTAGTAGCACGCCACCCGCAAGCCCTCCAGCGGCCGGGTGACCTTTGCCCGAATGGCGTCGGGCCCCAGGTCGTTGACGAGCACGTCGAGCACGTGCTGCACCTTGACGCCGCCGTCGTAGGGTGCCGACGTGATTCGCTCGACCCGTTCGCGCTCGTCCGGTTCGTTTTGCACCTTGTAGTTGGCCGTCCGCAGCCGCGCGTAGCACGATGCACAGGCCGTCATGATCGGGGCGTCGATCGTGGCCGCCTTTTGCAGATTGACTACCGGCAAGGCCACGGCCAGCGACGCGCTGCTGACGTGGGCGGGCGTCGATCCGCAGCAGACCCAATCGGGAATATCGACCAGCTCGATGCCGAGCACACGGCAGAGCGCCCGGGTGGAACGATCGAAGTCCCACGCGGTCGATTCGAGGCTACAGCCGGGATAGTAGGCGTACTTCACCGCTTTTTCTCCTCCTCTTCGGCCCGGCGGAAAACGTCCCGCACTTGCTTTGCCGCGCCGCTGCGTTTGGGCAGCAGCGAGATTTTGCCCTTGGCGAGCATTTGCGGAAACTTGCCGACGTCGGAAAACAGGTCGCCGCTACGGATCTTGTAGAAGGCTAACATACCCAACTCGAACACGCGACCGTGCCGACGGACGCTTCCTAAGAACGAGCGGTTGAACTTCTCGCCACGGGCGTCGGGGATCGCGGCCTTGCGGTCGACGGCCATCATCCGCAACGTATCCATCACGGCGGCAACGTCGATTCCCATCGGGCACCGCGTCGTGCAGGCCTCGCACGATGCGCAGAGCCAGATCCCGCGCGACTCGAGCAGCTCCTGCTCTTGCCCCAGATGAATCATTCGCATCACCTGGCTGGAAAGCAAGTCCATTTCCGGGCCCACGGGACACCCGGTCGAGCACTTGTGGCACTGGAAGCAGGCCCCGACGGGCGTACCGCTCAGCCGCTCGACTTCGCGAACCAGCGACGTGTTTTCCCATTGAAGCGTATCGGCCATTTCTAGTCTCCCATTCCTTCCATCTCTGCTTCAAATTCGGCGTCCTTAATCGGCACGACCTTGCGATAGACGTCTGCCGGGCGGCGCAACTCGCCGTCGACGGTCAATAGGTCCCGCTCGATCTGGACGCCGAAGAGACGTTCGTTCTCTTGCAGATAGGGCAGGATCAGTTTCCAGTCGGCCACCGAGAGCGGCACGTACGCCCCGGCGTTGAGTTGCTGTTCGACCAGCGTGCGGTGCGGATCGCGGATGTAGATCGCACCGCCGGAGGCCAGCGAGAGCAGGTTGCATCCTGGATACGGCATATCGAGCGGCACCGGTGCGCCGTGATCGTCGAACTTCAGGCCGTTGACGATCGCGAACCCGCCGCCGTCCAGCGGATTGCCCGCCATGAACGACTCGGCCAGATAGTCGAGCGCCGTGCCGTTGATCACCACCTTGGGCCGCCCGACGGCGTTGATCATCGGTCGCCCGGCCGCGTTACCCATGATGTAGAAGTCGCCACCCTTGGCCCCGTACATAAACGTCTGGCCCACGTCGCCGTAGACGACCAGTTTGCCGCGCTTGGCAATCTGGCAGAGTTGGTCCTGGGCGTTGCCGTGGACGTAACACTCCAGCCCGTCCATCCCCGAGCAGAGGTAATCGCCCGGGTTGTCGTAGCAGTCGATTCGCAACCCGTCGGTATTCGGCCCGAACCCCACGCCATGGAACCGGGTGCCACGGGAGTTGTAGTGGATCAGGTTCCGCCAACCGAGTTTCCAGGCCTTCTTCGACACGACCGCGTCGCACGTGGGCCCCTCGGGGGTGAAACCACGGGCGTCGATCAACAGCGTCGTTTCGTCGTCCTGCGGACCGCGCAAGTGTTCGTGCGTTTCCCAGGTTGCCCGCAGGTGGGTGCCGGTCGCGGGTTCCGTGCAGAGCGGTTGCGCCTCGAAGATCGTCTCCAGAGCGTTGCGGAGGATCGTCAGCACGGAACTGCGTTTCTTCTCGCCGGTCGGATATCGGCCGTCGATACCCTGGGTCAACGCCTCGATCCCCAGTGCAGGATGCTCCTTGGCGGTTGCCCGGGCGACCGCGTCGGCGAACGATCGCAACCGGTCGTAGTCCATCTCGTCGAGCCCGTCGCGGACGTGGGCGAAGATCGCCGCCGGGTTCTCGTCGCGAATCGCCGCCGCGATCACCTCGTCGTCCGCGTCGGTTTTGGCCGTAGCGGAGATCGGTGTGCCGAGATCGCAGTGTGTTTGGCCCGGCGGCGTGGTTAGCGGCTCGCCGAACTTGTCGGTTACACGTAGGGTGTATTGGCCGTCGTGGCCGTTCGATCCGCCGTTGGCCTTGCCGTTGGTCGGCGAGACGGTGAGCAGGAACGCACCGCCGTCGGTGCAGCTTCCGCCGCGGGCGTTCCAGTATTGGTCAGCCAGGGGCGTGAACCGTTTGTCTTCGGCGGCCAGACTGGCGAGGGTCGCGTCGATCGCCTGTTTTTCCGAGCAGATCAATCCGATCGATACTTCGCCCTCCTGCAAGGCGAACACTTGCGGTCGCAGCATGGCCGTGTCGGTGATCCCCAGCAGTTGGAACTCACCCGTCTCAGCCAGGCTGCGGGCGATAATGAAGAGCCAGGGGCCGTCCGGCGAGCCGTGGATGTGCGAGGCCTGGATCTGGCGATAGATCAGTTGCTTCTCCGGCGACAGCCGGTCGAAGTCCAGTTCGGTGGTCGGCGCCATCGCTTCGATGATGTACTCGATCGGATACTTATAGACCCGGTTCAAGAGGTCGAACAGCAGCACCGAGACCTCGGTATCGGTGAGGAATCGCGGGAAGATGTTCCGCCCGGCCAGGTACTCGCTCACCGACTGGTAGTTGGCGAAGTCGCCGTTATGGACCAGTGCTTCGTTGAGTCCGACGAACGGATGGGCCCCGCCGGGATGCCAGACGCGGCCCTTCGTGGGATAGCGCTGGTGGGCGATCCAGACGTGCGCCCGCATGTCGGCCATCTTGTAGTATTGCACGGCCGCCTCGGCGAACCCGACGAGCTTCATCACGATCAGGTTGCGCGAGTGCGAGACGACGAACGCCCGCTTCTCACCCAGCGCCGCATAGAACTTGTCGTTGAGTTTGATCGTGTTCTGGTAGACGAACTCGTCCTCCAGTTCCCGGTCGGGCATGTCGCCCAGGCCCTTTTCCTCGGCGAAACGCTGCAAGGCGGCCGGCTTGACGCGGACGAAATATCGGGCAATGTCGGGGGGGCGAACCTCCAGTAGCTCCACGTCGCGATAATCGTCGACCGTCTCCACAATGCCGGCGTGGTGGATATCGAAGTACGGCTCGATCGACTCCTTCTCGACGTCCGGCTTGGCGTCCGGGTCCAACAGGGCGATTTGCAGGATGTAGTCTTCGTCGAGCACCTTGCGCGAGACGCCCAGGTCCTCGGGCATCAGGCCGCAGGCCGCGATGCCGCCGCCCTTGCCGTTACCGCGGTTGCGCATCTGGATCGACGGTTCGTAGATGTGCCGACCGCTGACGGGGATCGAGCTGGCAAACCCGGTCACGCCGCAACCGCCCTCGGCCTCCGGTGAAGTGCGGAACCACTCGCCGGTGGGACGGAGTTCTTCCCGAGCCTGGCGGATCAGATTGGCAAGTGGATTTGACATGGTGTGGTTCATCGCTATAAAGCCGCGACCGCTGGTCGCGCCCGTCGTAGTTTTATTCTATTCGCGCCCGTCGTAGTATATTTTGTTCGCGACCACCGGTCGCGGCTTTATGATTCGTAGTCCAGGTGCATCAACAGATCGGTGCGGCCGCGCAACGCGGTGGGGCCGTCCACACCCAACCTGTAGAGCAGATCGACAAACATCTCCCGCCATGCGTTGTACAGGTTCACGATCCGTTGCGTGGCCCACTGGATGGAGATCATCTCCATCAACTCCGGATCGGTGGTGGTGATCCCCCGGGCACAGCCGCGGCCGCTCTCGCAGGCACCGCACCGGATACACGCATTGGCTACCAACTCGGCGGTGCCGATGACCACGGCGTCGGCGCCCATGGCGATCGCCTTGGCGATGTCGACCGGGTTGCGGATACCGCCGCTGGCGATCACGGTGATCTTGTCGCGGATGCCCTCGTCGACGAGAAACTGGTGGACCCGGTTGATCGCGTACTCGATCGGCATGGCGATGTTCTTCTTAGCCACGTTCGGCGCGGCACCCGTGCCGCCGTAGCTGCCGTCGAGGTGGATGATATGGGCCCCGGCGTAGTACGACCCGACCGCCACCATGTCGACGTCGATCGGCGTGGACACCTTGGCCGAGAGCAACGCCCGGGGGTTGACGTGCTCGATCCAGTCGAGGTGCTTCTTGTGGTCTTCGACCGAATAGACGCTATGGAACGGGAAGGGCGAGAAGAGCGACGTGCCGACGACCGCTTCCCGCATGGCGGCAACCGGAGGGGTGTTCTTGCCACCCAGCAGGTGGCCGCCCAGTCCCGGCTTGGCACCCTGGGCATACTTGAACTCGACGATTGGTGCGCGTTGGATCGTCTCCTCGCGGACCCCGAACAGGCCGGTCGCCACTTGCGTGATCACGTGGTCGGCGTAGGGGATCAGCCGGTCGAGGTACCCGCCTTCACCCGTGCAGGTGAACGTGTTCCACGCCTTAGCCGTTCGTGCCCGGCCGATCAATACGTGGGTGCTCGTCGAGCCGTACGACATCCCGCCGCCGTACCAGGGGACGTCGATCTTCAGTTTCGGGCGGTAGTCGCCCCGGTGATTCAGCAAGACCTCGGTCGAGATATCCTCGCGGCGAAGATCCTTAGGCGGCTTCTCCGGGAAGCGCAGCCGCAGCTTGTCGAATCCGCCGCCCGTGTTGCCCGTCTCGCAGTTCAGGTGCGGCGAGGGAGCATGGCCCGTCTCGGCCATCTGCCAGGTGGCAGCCAGCATGTCGCCCGTCCAGCGGTAGTCGCCGAGCGTCTTGAAGGTCGGGTTCTCCGAAAGCGACAGGGCCTTTTCCGGGCAGGCGTCGATGCAGTAGTGGCCGGTTTTCGCACAGTCCGGCCCGATGCAGCGATAGTCGTACGGACGCACCGGCAACTGATACTCTTTCGCGCGGACGTGGACGTCGTAGGGGCAGACCTCGGCACAGCGGCCGCAGGCCGTGCAGGCCGACGTCCGGTGGACGCGGTACTTACCGATCTCGTTGCGATACCGGGGCGGGCACGGCCGCACCTCGCGCGAGACCTCGGCGTATTCGGGCCGGGCAAGAAAATCCTCGCCCGATTGGGTCACCGTGTTCGGAACAGGGTTTTGCGTATCGCTGGCCATCGATGCTGATTTCTCCGTGCCTAGCCGCAAGGCTAGACGCTGATCTCTGTCTTGCGTTTCCCAAACAACCGGCCGAACGTATCGTCTTCGAGGTCCTCGAAGAACATGCACCGGCCCGTCTCGCCCCGCAGCCGCCGCACCTCGCGGATGCCCATCGCGCCGAGCATCTCGATCAACTGCTGGTGCCAGGCCCCCATCAGGTTGATTACCCGCTGTTTGCCGTAGTCCGGCTCGGTGTCTTCGATGGTGATCGGGCAAATCCCACCCTGCTCGCAATCGAGGCACATCCGGCATTCGAGCGCAATCCCCAACGGTACGTCGATCGCCACCAGATCCGCACCGCAGACAATCGCTTTGGTCACGTGCTCGGCCAGGGCGATGCCGCCGGAAGCCGAAATCGTCACACCATCCCGCGTGCCGTCTTTAACCAGCGCCGTGTGGACCTCGCGGAGCACGTCGCGGACGTGGCGCGGAGCAGACGGCGCGTCTTCCCGCCCGTGGGAGTCGAACACCAGATGGATCACTTCCATCCCGTCGCCAGCCAACTCGCGAGCCCGCTCGGTCACCGCGGGCGAAGCAGGCACGCGAATCGCCACGATCTGATCCGGGTTGTTCGCTTTCAACTTCGCTTGCCACTGTGCCACGTCCGGGCCGTCGGAGATCATCGCCATGGCCGCCGCGGAATACTCCCCATCGGCACATTCTTCGATGCTCTGAAGCCAAGGAATCACGCGATCCTGCTCGAGCGATAGTTCCGCGGGAATCTCGCCGGTGCGAATCACGCTGAACAGCCCGATCGCGGCCGCTGCCCGGGTTACCGTCGGCATCAGGTTGCCGCAGTGCCATCGTTGCGGCAACGACTCGAAGATGACCGGCATCGGAACTTCGACCAATGGCGGGGCCGTCGTCGTCATTCGGCCGCCGTCGAACGCCAGATGGTCCAGCTTGCGGCCGACGTCGACGCTCGTGCTGATGTACTCCCGCCCATGGATCCCGTCGCGCGTCGGACGGACAATTTCCGACATGTCGGTCCACATCGAATCGAAGCCGGGGCCGCTGTGCGGTCCGGGATAACCGGCTCCGGAGACGGGAATATGGCCCGTCTCGGCCTGGTACCAGGTCGTCACGATCACTTCCGGCGTAAAATAGTCGTCGCCCAATCGCTCGTACTCGGGGTTAATCACCCGGGTCAGAACCCCCTTGGTGCAATCCTGTATGCAGATCAAGCACCCTTTGCACTGGTAGATGTAGTCGAGGTAGCCTCGTTCCTCGTGCAGCGTTTCGTTCTCGTCACCCCACAAGCCGTAGATGCAGCTTCGCTTCACGCAGTTGTGGCAGCCGGCACAGTCCTCCCGCCAGTCGACGATGCCTAATCTGCCCACCGGACGTACGCGCGGAGGAACTGGCTCAGTATGGATGTGGATCTTCTCGGGCATCTCTAGTCGGCCTTCACGGCGGGTTTCTCGACGGGCTTCTCGACGGGGTTGGTTGCTGTGCGCATCGGCGTGTCTCCCACCGCACGAATCCGCTCGACGGCGTCGCGGATCAACTTTTCGAGCCGGTCCAGCGGCTCCTCGGGCGAGTTATGAACCAGTTCCGCGCGCTCCGGCTCCATGCCGATCTCTTCGAGCAGTTTGCGAATCGTCGCCACGCGAACTTCCGCCCGATAGTTACCCTGGGCCATCTGGCACTCGCCCGTCGGGCAAGTCACCACGCATAGCCCGCGTGCTCCGCCTTCCATGACGTGCATCAGATATTGCACGTCGATCTTGCCGCTGCACGGGATCTCGCGCACCTGGACGTGGACGCCGTCTTGCATCCACTGGCGAGGCAAATGCTTGCCTGCCGGGATACTATTGACGCACACGAAAACGGCAACGCCTGGACAAACGAGCTCGGCCATCACGCGGTTCCTGAACTGCTAGGGGAATCGGCGTCGCCGTCGGCAATTACCGGCCGGGGCATCAAGCCGGCGCCGTCGACCATCTCGGCGACTTTCTCTTCCCACTCGATGGCCATCACGTGGATGCCTGCCACGCCTTCCATCTCGCGGAGCTGTTGGATCGTCTCGATGCAGATCTTGATCCCTTCCTTGGCGGCGTTTCCCTTGCCCGCCCCTTTCAACCGCGCAATGATCTCGTCCGGCACGTCCATACCCGGCACCGATTTCTTCATGTAGCGGGCCATGCCCACGCTCTTCATGGGTGTGACCCCGGCAAGAATCTTCACCTTCTCGTGCAGCCCCCGAGCCACCACGCCGTCGATCCACTTGCGGAATTTGTCGAGATTGTAGATGCATTGCGTCTGGATGAAGTCGACGCCGGCGGCCACCTTCTTCGCCAACCGGGGGACGCGGAACTCGAACGGATCGGCAAACGGATTGGCCGCCGCGCCGATAAAAAACTTCGGTGCCGGCTTCATCTCTTCGCCGTTGATCAGCGTGCCCTGCTCCCGCATCCGGTACACGGCCTGCACCAGATGTGTGGAATCGATATCGAAAACGTTCCTCGCACCGGAGTGGTCGCCAAAGCTCTGGTGGTCGCCGGAGAGGCAGAGGATGTTGTTCAGCCCCAATGCCGCGGCACCCAGGATGTCGCTTTGCAGGGCAATGCGGTTGCGGTCGCGGGTCGTCATCTGAACGATCGGCTCGAACCCCATCTGCTTCAATATTACGCAGGCGGCGATCGACGACATCCGGACCACCGAGGTCTGGTTGTCCGTCACGTTGATCGCGTCGACCACGCCTTTCAACAGCGCACCCTTCTTACGTACTACTTCGGCATCCGCTCCACGGGGAGGTCCACACTCGGACGTCACGGCAAACTCGCCGCTCTGCAGGATCTTTTCCAGTCGACTGTCTGTCTTCATGGTCTTCAGGTTCCCTGATAGCACCGGCACGCTCGGCAGCTCACGCACAGGCAGATTGGGCCTCCAACTCGGCAAGTTCGCCGTTGAGGCACTCTAGAGTAAAGGGATCGTTACTTACTAAAGCTTATATTCATCCCGAGGAACTTAAACTTTCCTTATACTGCGCCGCGAGCACGACTGCAACCCCCTCGTGAGCGTATTCTGTGCAGATCGCGTCGGGCAGCGTAATCCACTATTAAACACTGTCAGCCGCGCAATGAAAAGAGACTCGCACGCGGGATCGAAAAGAATCAGAAGACGGGCCTAATACCGCGGCTGGGGGGAGGACCCGGAGAACTCGAATGCGGACAGGTGTGCAAGCAGCAGGTCGGTGACCTGCGACGCCGGCCGGTCGCGAGACGACGATTGCTCCGCCGCACCGGGCGGCTCTTGCTCTTGCAGCCAGGCCAGATCGCCGAGCAGCGCAACCGGCTCGCCCTGCTGGACAGTCGGCAGATCGATCAACTTCAACGCCGTCCAAAAACTCGTCTGGTTGTTTCTCGCCAGCAACACGTCGGTGGCGTTGACGAACGAGTCGCGATCGTAGTCGTACGGGAAGTCGACGGCGGCCGGACGGACAAAATCTCTCCCGTTGTTTCGAGCCAACAGCAGATCGGTTATCGTAACCTTGGCATCATCGCCCGTGTCCCCGCTCTCAGCCAGGGCGTTGCCGAAGTAGAAAACGTCGTCACCGGGCAATCCCAGGTTGGCCGCTCGGACCGTCACCTGCAACCACTCGTTGCGGATGGCATAGTCGTTCCAGACGATCTTCAGGCGGTCGGAGCCGTCTACACCGGCGTCCTCGATCAGCGTTACGTCCAGGGGCGCCGGCGCTGCTATCCACTGCTCGGGTGTCGCGTCGTTGCCCACGTGAAACGCGAAATCCTCTGCGGTGGGGACAAGCCCGTCGGGCACTTCGGTAATGTCGACGATTACCCCGTTGATTCCACGTGCGTAGCTGGTGTAGTTGGCGAAGGTCGCGACGCCGCCGTCGTGCAGCGCTTGCTTGTCGGTTGCGATCGCGTCGTCGCCGTCGTACGCCGAGTTATTGTAGAACACGGATCGGGCGACGATCTCGCTTTCGGGCGTGCCTTCGGCGGCCACCGTTGCGCTGATCGAATAATATCCCAGGCTTCCGTAGTCGCTGTAACCGGTGATCAAGTCGCCGTCGCCGACCCCGTCGATCGACAGGTAGTAAGTTCCGGCCGGTACCTCGGCCGTGATCAGGGCGTCAAGCCGGCCTTGTGGGTCGTGGCTGGCGACCGGGTTACCTGAGGCATCGTACAAGTCGGCGCGGATATCCAGGTTCGGGCTTCGGTAGAACGGATCGACGTCCAATTCGATCGTGCCGGCAGCCGTGGTGAAGGAGAAGAAGTCGACGTCCGTGTTCCGTTCGATGATGCCTTCGCCCAAAAGGTTGACGCCGTCGTCGATCGTCAGCGGCGTGGCGGCCGACCGTGTACTGCCATGATCGTCCGTCCGATAGCTGAAGCCGTTTCCCACGGTAATTTTCTGCAGGTCGTCTTCGGTCCGGCTGGAGTTAGGATATTCGCCCTTGCTCCATTGCGACACTTCTTTGTAGCGAGCGGTCCCCATGATCGGTGCCCAACCGGTGGCGCCGCTGCCGTGGCCGTTGTAGTATTCCTCATCCTTGGTATCGTCATCGAAATCGAGCCCGTCGTGCCTGAGATTCAGCGTGTGACCGACTTCGTGAGAAGCTGCTTCCGCAGTGTACTTCTCGTTGCCGTTGGACAGCTTCTCGGTGAACACGTAGCATGGCGTATCCGACGAATTGTCGAACGACCCGACGTATGCCACTCCGCCCGCGACGTTAGGGTACCAGTCGCTTTCACCGCCCGCACTGCCGCCGATACAAACGCGAACGCCCCACTCCCGGTCCGGGTACCATGTTTTCTTCAGTGCATCGACGCCCGGGTCCTCGGTCGTCACGTCCACGTTGAAGGGGATGTAATCCTCGGCCACGCGCTCCCAAATTTGCTGGATCCGCGCCAACTCGTTGTCCGAGAACGTGTCGTCACCTTCAAAACTGAACGGCGGTGTGGTGAAATCCTCGTTGTTGTTGTAGTTGCTGTTCCAGCTCGTCCCCGACGTGACGTGTCCGTCGAAATCGAGGTAGATCACCTTCTCGGCCGTGGGATTGCTGTGCAGCTCGAAGGTATCCTCGTAGGGAAAGGGCCCCGCAGCGGCCGCCTCTTCGAGTGGTCCGGCCGCCAATTCCGCGATGTCGGGGACCGGGTCAAAACAGATCTCTGGCGCAGCGTCGGCGACGGCATCCGTCGCCACCGGTTCCGAAAGCGATGCCCTCGGCCAAGGAGAAACCGACAGGAGCACACGATCTTCCAGCAATTCAACGGACAAACACCGGCGCCCGCCAAAGCCACCTCCAGCGAGGCTTTGGCGCTTCCAGGCCAGTTTTCGGCGCGTGCGCCGGGAAAAGTCTTCAGTCACTATCGGGTCCCCCAGAGGGACGGGCGCAATCAAAACGACTCTCGTGAACATCATTCAGCATATCAGCCACACACGTCGATGTCAAGCACTCTCGAAAGAAATAACGAAGCACAAGGCGCAAATGACGAAGCACGAATGACGAAATGTGAAATAATCACTACCGGCCGCTTGCGGCTTAGTCCCCAGTCCCCAGTCCCCAGTCCCCAGTCCCCAGTCCCCA
>JABMRB010001205.1 GCA_013202865.1 Candidatus Nealsoniibacteriota bacterium
AATCAACAGCACCTTGCCGTCCTCCTCCTGCCGGCTGCCGAGCATCACGGCCACCGGGCCGGCCTTGCGACGGATCTGGTCGATCAACTCGCGTAGCGTGTTCGGCGTGCCTCCCGGGATCTCTGCGGCGACGATCTTCACACCGGAAGATTCCGCTGCCTCGGCCAACAGCGTCTCGGGCGTGGGCCCCTCGGCCTTGGCACCGGCGGCAACCTGCTTCTTCAACTGCCGAACCTCCTTGACCAATGCCTCAACGCGGTCGCCGACCTGGTCGGTGGGGATCTTCAGCACACCGGCCGCGGCAGCCAACGCCGTTTCGCCACGGCGGACGTGTTCCAGCGCGGCGATGCCGGTCAGGGCCGTGATCCGCCGCGTGCCGGCCGCAACGCTCTCTTCGCCGACGATCTTCAACAGGCCAATCTGGCCCGTACTGGCCAGGTGCGTGCCACCGCAAAGCTCCTTGCTGAACTGGCCCATCGAGACCATCCGCACGACGTCGGGATACTTCTCGCCGAAGAGCATGATCGCCCCGGCCTCCCGTGCTTCAGCCAGCGGCAGTTCCTGCCAGACGATCGGCTCACCGGCCAGCACTCGAACGTTCGCTTCGTTTTCGATCCGAACCAGTTCCTCAGCAGTGACGGCCGACGGATGGGTGAAATCGAACCGCAGCACGTCATCGTCCACTTTCGAGCCCTGCTGCTCGGCGTGCTGGCCGAGCACGTTGCGCAAGGCGTAGTGGAGGATGTGCGTGGCCGAGTGTGCCCGGCGGATGCCTTGACGGCGGCTTGCGTCGACTCGGGCGGCGACCGTGTCGTCGAGCTTGATCTGGCCCTCGCGCAAATGGCCGAGGTGGAGCGTAAACGCCCCGTCGACTTGCGCGCCGACGACCTCGAAGCGGAACCCCTCGCCGGTCACTTCACCGCAGTCGCCCACTTGGCCGCCCATTTCGCCGTAGAAGGGCGTCTTGTCGAGCACGACGGTGATCGGGTGCTCATCGTTACTGGGAGTAACAACGTCCACCTCATCGACCTTGTCGCAGAGGTTCTCGCCGACGATCAGCCCCACCACCTTGGCGTCGGCGACCTCGGTCGTTTCGTAGCCGAGAAACTTACTGCCGTGCATGGCCTTCTTGAGCGCTTCGAGCGGATCGTGCTTGAAGACGATCTTCTCGCCCGTGCTGGAGGCCAGGCCGTGCTTATCCATCTCGTCGCGGTAGCCGTTCCAATCGAAGGCAAGATTCCGCTCGGCGGCCATCGCCTCGAACAACTCGGGCGGGAAGCCGTAGGTCTGATACATGTCGGCCGCTTCGCTGCCGGAGACGATGCCATGGTGGTCCTGCTTCATCTGGGCGAAGGTCCGCTCGATCCGGTCCAGCCCGCCGTCGATGGTGCCGAGGAAGTTGGCTTCTTCGCCTTGGATCACGCCGGCCACTCGGGTGACCGTTTCGGTCAGCTCGGGATAGGTGTTGTGCATGAGTTCGGCGACGGTGGGTACGAGCTTGTGCAGGAAGGGGTCGTGCAAGCCCATCTGGCGGCCGTCGAGCACAGCACGGCGTAACAGCCGCTTGATGACGTACTTCTCCTTGTTCGGGCCCGGGTAGACGTTCTCGTGTACAGCGAACGTACACGCCCGGACGTGATCGGCGATCCGTCGCATCCGCCGGCCCTGCTCGCTTGCCGGGTCGTATTTCATGCCGCAGACTTCCGCAGCGGCCTCGACCAGCGGGCGGAGGATGTCGATGTGGTAGTTGGTCTCCACGCCCTGCAACACGGCGGCGGTCCGTTCCAGGCCCATGCCGGTGTCGATGTTCTTGCTCGGCAGCGGGCGGAGATTATCCGGCGGATCGCCCACGCGGTTGAACTGCGTGAAGACGAGGTTCCAGATCTCGACCTCGCCGGAGTCGGTGTGGTAGTAGATCTCGCTGCACGGGCCACAGACGCCGTCGGGTCCGCGGCTCGGGGCGTAGGCCGGCCAGTAGTTCTCGTCCTCACCGAGCCGTTGGATCTTCTCCGGCGGCAGCTTGATGTCGTTGCGCCAGATGCCGGCCGCTTCTTCGTCGTCGAGATAGATCGTCACCGAGAGCCTCGCCGGGTCGATCCCCAGCCACTTCTTGTCGGTGCAGAACTCCCAGGCCCAATTGATCGCCTCGCGCTTGAAATAGTCGCCGAAGCTGAAATTGCCGAGCATCTCGAAGAA